>JAYWAX010000444.1:0-4115 GCA_043782125.1 Acetobacteraceae bacterium
GCGGGGACGTTAATGCCGCGCGACGACAGGCCGGAGGTGCCCGCGAAATCGACGTCGATCGCATCCTCGCCGATCGTCATGCGGGCGGCGAGGCGCACCGGTTCTTCGTATCCGTCGGACCAGATTTCACCGCTGAACTCGCCTTTGGGCAGGCGGGCGATTTCGGCGAGGGTGGCGCGGCGGGAATGGCCGAAGATAAATTCGGCGAGCGGGTCGAGTCCGTCCATCCGGAACTCGTCCATCATGTCCACCAGGCGGCGCGCGCCCGCGTCGTTACAGGCGCACAGCGAATAAATATCGCCTTCCAGTTCGACCGGCAGGCGGGAGCCCGCGCGCATGAAGTCGAAGAACGTTTCGTTCGGCACGCCGCGATCGAAACATTTCACAATCGGAATATACATGCCTTCTTCGAAAACCGAGCGTCCTTCGGGCCCCATGCCAAGACCGCCGATGTCGATGACATGGGCGGTGTTGGCGAACAGGCCGACAATTTCACCTTTATAAAAGGCGGGACTTACGACAGTCAGATCGTGCAGATGGCCGGTGCCCAGCCAAGGATCGTTGGTAATGTAATGATCGCCGGGGTGCATGGAGGCGGCGGGGAATTTCGCCAGGAAATGGCCCACGCTCTCCGCCATCGAATTCACGTGACCCGGCGTTCCCGTCACCGCCTGGGCCATCATCCGCCCTTGCAGGTCGAAAATGCCCGCGGACAGATCGCCGGCTTCGCGTACCGTGGTGGAAAAGGCAGTGCGGATCATGATCCGCGCCTGTTCTTCGACGACGGAGATAAGCCGGTTCCACATGACCTGGCGATGGATTTGGGTGAGCGCGTTCATGCGGCGGCTCCTTTTACAAGTTCCAGATAGCCCAGTGGGTTGACGGTGGCGTGCCAGCCAGGCCCGACGAGGGTGGAGGTTTCGTCTTCGGCGATAATCGCGGGACCGGCGACGCGGGTTCCCGGCGGCATCGCGGTGCGGTCGTGGATGGCCCATCGCGCGGTTTCGCCGGTGGCGGTGTCGCGGACCTCTCGCGATGTGGCGGGGGTGGCCATCGAGGTAGCCGTGGGGGCTGAGGGCGCGATGTCCTGGGGCGGGGTGGTGAGGACGACGGCGTAGCTGAGGATTTCGATGTCGGAGCCGGGGACGGCGCGGTCGAAGAATTTGGCGTATTCGCGGTCGTACGCGGCGCGGATGGCGGCGGTGTCGGCCGCGATCAGGTCGCGGATAGGCAGCGGCACCGGGATTTCGTGGCCTTGGCCGACATAGCGCATGAAGGCGATGCGGGTTTCGGTCAGTTCGGCGCCGAGGCGGCCGGGTTCGACGACGGCGGCGGCTTCCTCGCGCATGGAGGTCAGAAGGGTGTTGACGGCGCCGGTGCCGAAGCTGGACAGGCGTTGATAAAGGCTGCGCACGACCTCATAGCCCACGGGTGCCCGCAGGAAGCCGATGGCGCTGCCGACTCCGGCGCCGGAGGGGATGAGGACGCGGTCGATGCCGATTTTCTCGGCGATGCGGCAGGCGTGGACGGGCCCGCCGCCGCCGAATGCGATGAGGACCCGGCCTTCATAGGTTTTGCCGGACTCGATGGCGTGGACGCGGGCGGCGTTGGCCATGTTCTCATCGACGATTTCCACCACGCCGACGGCGGCGATGTCCGGTGTCACGCCCAGAGGCGCGCCGATGGCGGCGGCCAGCGCGTCGCGGGCGGCCCGGGGATGCAGCGGCATCGACCCGCCCGCGAAGGTGGCGGGATCGTAGCGTCCAAGGGCGAGGTTCGCATCGGTGACAGCGGGTCTGGTGCCGCCGCGGCCATAGCAGGCCGGCCCAGGATCGGCGCCGGCGCTTTCCGGTCCGACGGCGATCCGCGACATGGAATCGACATGGGCGATGGAGCCGCCGCCCGCGCCGATTTCCACCATCTCGATGACAGGGATGCGCAGTGGCAGGCCGGAGCCTTTGCGGAAGCGGCCGACGCGGGCGACCTCGAATGTCCGCGATGTCTGCGGGCGGTAATCGTCGATGAGGCAGATTTTGGCGGTGGTGCCGCCCATGTCGAAGGAGAGCACGCGGTCGAGGCCGCATTCGCGCGAAATATGGGCGGAGAAGATGGCGCCGCCGGCGGGTCCGCTCTCGACCAGGCGGATGGGGAAGCGGCAGGCGGTGTCAATGGTGGTCAGGCCGCCGCCGGACATCATCAGGAAAAGCGGGGCGCGGAAGCCCGAGGCGCGGAAATCGGCCTCTAACTGGCGGAGGTAGCGGGCCATCATCGGCTGGACATACGCGTTGGCGACGGTGGTGGAAAAGCGTTCCCATTCGCGCATTTCCGGGGAGACTTCGGAGGAGAGGGAAATGGGGACATCCGGTAACGCCGCGCGCAGGATGGCGGCGGTGCGCTGTTCATGGGCGCCGTTCACGAACGCGTGCAGCAGGCCGATCGCGATGCTTTCGACGCGTTCGGTTTTCAGCAGGGGGATCAGGGCGTGGACGGCGGCCTCGTCGAGCGGTTTCAGTACCGCGCCGGTGTTGTCGAGGCGCTCGGCGACGGGCAGGCGGAGATGGCGGGGGACGAGGGGCTCGGGCAGGACGATGTTCAGGTCGTACTGGTCGTAACGGCTTTCGTTGCCCATGGCGATGACGTCGCGAAATCCTTCGGTGGTGATAAGGGCGGTGCGGGCGCCTTTGCGTTCGATGATCGCGTTGGTGGCGAGGGTGGTGCCGTGGACGATGAGATCGACGGACGCGGCGGCGACGCCGGAGGTGGCGAGGATTGCGCGGACGCCGGCCATGACGCCTTGTTCGGGGGCGGCCTGGGTGGTGAGAACTTTCGTGGTCGCGCGGCCGCCGGGATGTTCGAGGGCGAGGCCGGTGAAGGTGCCGCCGATATCGACGGCGAGGCGGGTGGTTTGGCGGGCGGTGGACATCGGACCTCGGCGGGATCGGGGAGGTTGTAGTGAAGGGGAGGGCGCGGGGGATGGCAAGGTGGTGGGCGGCTGAATCGGATCGGGCGCAACGTGGAGATGGCTTTAAGGATACGATCGCCCCTCGCCAGCGCGATTGGCCGGAATACGATGTTGGCCGGGTGGGTGTCCGCTGGCCGGGATCGATCTCCGGTTTCCTTTGCCCGCGCGCCGCCCAAAGGTGAAGATTTTGGTTGCTGCCGTGTCAGCAGGGAAAGTCCGGTCAGGGTGGAATGCGGTCCTTCGAGCTGAAAATGCCAACGGCCGGGTAGCGCCAGTCTAGCAGCCTGTCGGACTTAGCCGAAAATCGCCGATTTTTGGAGTTTTATGTCTCGATCTCCAAGTATTGTGTAACATTATATCGCACGCTCACGAAAAATGCCTCCTCGCTGTTTGGAGTGGGTGGTAACGACCCCCCCGTTTTCGGACGATTGGCGGGAATAGCTTCCAGGCCGCCCGCGACGACTGCGTTAATTGTCAGTTTCTTTGTTCGGCTGGGGGCCGTTTCTTCGCCCTGGCCTGATTATCCGCAGGACGCCGCGCGAAGACGCGGTCAAGGATGGCCGGCGGCCACCGCGTAGCGGCGCGAAGCGTCCTTGACGGTGTTTTCGCGCGGCGTCACCCTCGATCAAGGTGGGCGATCCAATCGAACCTTTGTTCGTTACCACCCACTCCAAACAGCGAGGAGCCCGAAAAATTTGCTGATTATTACGTCAACGCTCTAAGTCCGACAAGCTGCCAGGTCACCCGAACGCCTCGCCTACCCTCTGCAAAGCCGACGTACGCTACAAAAAACTGCGATGACTGGCTTGGGTGGAAAGCTGTCGGCAGCGCCCGGACGGAAACTGAACGCCTTCAGATTGGCTCTTCGATCCTGTCCGCGATCACGCGGGCAAGCTTTTCGAAATCGTCGTAAGCAGCCGACACGGCACCTTGGTGACCGCCGATCGCCCCATCGCCCGGACGAAGCTTGAACATGGGCTTTCGGGCGTTTTGTGCCATGGCAATCAGCGACCGGTAGTCCTTAAGACGACCCAATAGGAGCGCATCGTCAGGAACATCAGGATTGTCCACCGCCCGGCGGTAAGCGCTGGGGATATTCGCGATCCGTTTTTGGAAGGCGCGCACGACCCCGTCGGCGAATTCAGTGTGGCGG
>JAYWAX010000445.1:0-11335 GCA_043782125.1 Acetobacteraceae bacterium
CCAGGACGGGGTGCTGGCGGCGTTGCCGGTGACAACGGTGCCGCAGAATCAGGCCGATTCCGCCCTGATGCGCCTGCGCGACGGCCAGGTCACGGGACGCCTGATCCTGAAAGCGGAGGCCGCATAATGGCCGCCAACGACGCCATCCGCCGCTCTGTCGTGCTGAAACGGCGGCCGCATGGCGAGCCGCGGGCGGCGGATTTCGAAATCCGCGAGGACCAGATCCCGGTCCCCGGCCCGGGGGAGGTCGTGACAAGAACGATCTGGTTGTCGATCGATCCGTATATGCGTGGACGCCTGCGGGAAGAACAAACCTACGCGGTCGCCATCCAGATCGGCGAGGTCATGACCGGCGAAACCGTGGGCGAGGTCATTGCCTCCAACCATGCCGGCTATGTCGCGGGCGACATCGTCGTGGGTGTCCGCGGCTGGCAAAGCCACGGCGTCGCGAAGGGCGATCATCTTGTCAAAATCCCCCGGGGGGGCGCGCCTTTGTCCACGTATCTTGGCGCGCTGGGGATGCCTGGCGCGACCGCCTATGCGGGCATCACCGAGATTTGCAAACCGAAGGCCGGGGAAACGGTGGTCATCTCCGCCGCATCGGGCGCGGTGGGATCGGTCGCCGGTCAGCTCGCCAAACGTGCGGGTGCGCGGGTCGTCGGGATCGCGGGCGGGCCTGAAAAATGCCTGTGGGTGCAGGACAGTCTGGGCTTCGATGCGTGCGTGGACCATCGCTCGCACGATCTATCGGCGGAACTCAAGGCGGAGTGCCCCGACGGTATCGACGCCTATTTCGAAAACGTCGGCGGCGCGGTGCAAGAGGCGGTGTTTGGCCACCTCAACCGCTTCGCGCGGGTGGCGATGTGCGGGATGGTGTCGCAGTACAATGACGATGTATTTCCACGCGGCCCCAATCTCGGCTTCGTCGTCGGCAAAAGCATTCTGATCCAGGGCTTCATCGTGTCCGATCGGCCGGAGCGGATTGTGGAATGGCGCAAACTTGCCGAGCCAATGATTGCCAGCGGCGAGCTGATCCATCGCGAGGACGTCCATGAGGGGCTGGAGCGGGCGCCGGACGCGCTGGCCGGGATTCTCAGCGGTCAGAATTTCGGCAAGCTGCTGATCAAGGTTGGTCCCGACCCGATCTGACGCGGTGGGCGAACCGCTCGCATGTGTCGCGAGCGGTCGCCATCGTGTCGTGCAGCACGCAAATCCCGTCGTCGGATCGCACCGAGGCGCGCGCCGAACCCATCGAGGTCAGACCGGGGATCATCGCCTCGATGGCCGCCGGGTCGTCCACGAAATGCCGGCAAAGACCGCAGGTCATCGCGCCAGGTTGGCCCAGTACGAGGGAAACACCAGGGCGGACAGCACAAAACCCAGAACAATGTTGATCAGGACGCCGGTCGCGAAGGCAATGAACGCGTTGCCGCCAGCGGGGGCCAGGCCGCGCAGGCGCGTCGTCAGCCCGATGCTGAGGAAGCTGAACGTGAAGACCCAGCCACGCAAATTGTTCAGCGGCGCGACGAAGGCCGGGCGCACCACGGTTTCGAAATCGGCGTAGCTGCGGCCTCGACTGGCCAAAGTCGCGAGTGCGGCCGCCGCGAACAGGCCAAGAATGAATTTCGGAAAACGCTGCCAGATTTCCCGCCCGTCGATCCGCACGCGCCCGCCGGGCGTTTCCCAACGGGTCATCGACACGAAGGACAGGATCACCACCCAGATCCCGATCCACATGTCGCGGCCCACGACCTTGACCAGCGTATAAGCCCAGATCGCCTGATCCGGGGTTCCGGAGACCGCTCCGGACCGCGCAAACGCGCCATAGGTATTCGCGGCGGCGAACCCGGCCGCGTCGGCCAGTTCCGATGTGCCGATCCACGCGCCGCCCACGCCCGCGGGCAGATACCAGGCGCGGGCCAGCAGCGGCAAAACGACAATCAGGACGATCGACCAGGACACGACGGAGGCCAAAGCGATCGACAAGTGCTCCCGCCGCGCGCGAATCGTCCCGGCGATCGCGATCACCGCCGAAACGCCGCAGACGGCGCCGCCCACCCCCAGCAACGCCGCCAGCTTGCGGTCCAGATCCAGGAACAACCCGGTGCGGTAGATCGTCAGGAACGTGACGACGGACACAATCGAGGCCTGTGCGAAGGCGATCGGACCAGCCCAGACAATCAACGTAATCGGCAAGGTGGCGCCCAATAAGACGATGCCGGTCTTGATGTAGAATTCGACGCGAAAGGCCTCCGCCAAGGCGCGCGGCGGACGAATCGTGTTCGCGATGGCCATGCCCAGTACCAGGGCGATCAGGGAGGGCTCGATATTATACGCCTGCGCGGCGTCCCAGGCCCCGGCGATCGACGCCAGGAAGGACAGCGCGTAAACCACCGCGAACCCGCTTGCGAACGCCAATGGCTTCTGCCCCATCGCCCATGCGGCGAAGCTGAACAGGGCACACATCGTCAGGAACTGCGCGGCGTACCGGGTCCAGTTGGCGCCAAGCTGCGCCCCGAGCCCCTCCGCCGACGACCATTGTGCCGGCGCCGCCGCCACCCAATTCAGGCTCGACCCGGAGGCGAACAATCCGAACGCGATGCAGACGACAAACAAACCCAGTACAACCGCGCACCAGTCGTCCTTGATCGCGCGCGGGTTGCTGTAACCCGGCGCCTCGCTCTCGTTCGCTCTCGTTTCAGGTATTTTCGGTTGGCTCGGCATGTGCCGAGAGATACCGGATTCGCCACCACGACCGAAAGAGGAAATGGCTGCCTGGCTCCAAACAATCGAATCGCGTGGCTTTTTTGGGATCGTTCCGCGAGGTCTTCCTGAATACACGGGATTCGCCGCATTTTCTGGACCTCGCGCGGCAAGCGCGTGACGTTCCGGACGTTCGATGTCATGATCGCCGCATGCGATCCCCTGTTTCCTCCGATCATGCCCTCGTCCTGTTCTCCGGCGGCCAGGACTCCGCAACCTGCCTCGCCTGGGCACTGGATCGCCACGCGCACGTGGAAACCATCGGGTTCCGTTATGGCCAGCGCCACGTCGTCGAACTCGCCTGCCGCGAACCCCTGCGCGAGGCCTTGCGCACCCCGCGTTTGGGCGCCGACCACATGGTCGATCTGACCGCGACCATCGCAGGTCTTGGCGCGACCGCGATGACGTCGGACGCGGAAATCGTCATGACCGGGGAAGGGCTGCCAAGCACCTTCGTGCCCGGGCGCAACCTGTTGTTCCTGACCTGCGCCGCCGCGCTGGCGTTTCGCCGGGGTATCCGGCGCATCGTCGCAGGCGTGTGCGAAACCGATTATTCTGGCTACCCCGATTGCCGAGACGATACCGTGAAAGCGATGCAGCTCGCGCTGAATCTGGGGATGAACCGGCGCTTCGTGCTGGAAACCCCCTTGATGTGGCGCGACAAGGCGGCCACCTGGGAATTGGCCCGTTCCTTGGGTGGCGATGCCCTGGTCGAAGCGATCCGGATCGAAAGCCATAGTTGCTATTTGGGCGATCGGACCCGGTTGCACGACTGGGGATACGGGTGCGGCACCTGTCCGGCCTGCGAATTGCGGGCGGACGGATGGGCACGCTGGCGGGCCGGCGAATGAACATGTCTGAGAGGAATTCGCGATGAAGCGTCTTGGCTTACTTGTCCTGTGCGGCGCGGCGCTGGCCGCCGGTCCGGTCTGGGCTGCGGAGGGGATCGAACTGCGTGCCCGTACGTCGGGCGAACTCGCCGATCTCTGCGGCGCGAAACCGGGCTCCGCCGGCGCGGACGCGAAAATCAACTTCTGCCACGGCTTTGCACAGGGCGCTGTCGCGGTGCGGCTGCGCACGGCGGGCGACAAGAAGCCCTTCTGTTTCCCGAACCCAACGCCAAGCCGGACAACGACGATGACGGAATTCGTCGCCTGGGTGAAAGCCGCGCCGGCCAATGCCGACACCCCGTCGCAGGACGGCCTGTTCCGGTTCTTCGGAGAACGCTATCCCTGCAAATAATCTGGTCTGGAGAGTGCAATGAAATTCGGCGCGTCCATGTTCTTCACCGACTATTCGATGACCCCCCAGGCACTGGCGGTGGCGTTGGAGGAGCGGGGTTTCGAGATAATCTGGGCTCCCGAACACTCCCACATCCCGCTCAGCCGTAAGACGCCCTTCGTCATGGGCGGCGAGCTGCCGAAGCGGTACTACGATGTCATGGATCCTTTCGTGACGCTGACCGCAGCCGCGATGGCGACGAAAACCCTGAAAATCGGCACCGGCGTCTGCCTGATCGCGCAGCGGGACCCGATCCAGACCGCGAAACTGGTGGCGTCGATCGACCAGGTGTCCGGCGGCCGCTTCGTCTTCGGCGTCGGCAACGGCTGGAACCAGGACGAAATGGAGAACCACGGCACCGATTTCGCCACACGCCACAAGCGCGCACGCGAAAATATCGAGGCGATGAAGGCCATCTGGACGCAATCGAAAGCCGAATACCACGGCGAATTCGTCAATTTCGATCCGATGATGACCTGGCCCAAGCCGGTGCAGCGCCCGCACCCGCCGATCCTGGTTGGCGGCGCCTTTCCATACTCCGCCCGCCGCGCCATCCGTTACGGCGACGGCTGGATGCCGCAGGTGACCGAATACGCGAAGACTCCGCTGATCGAGCTGATCCCGCGCTTCCGCCAGATGGCCGCAGAGCACGGCCGCGACCCGGCCGCGCTGGACATCTCCATCGGCGGACAGCAGCCTGACACGGATTTGATCAAGCGGTACGACGATATCGGCGTGAACCGGGTGTCGTGCAGCCTGGAATCGGCGAAGGCTGATGTCATTCTGCCGATCCTCGACCAGTGGGCGGGCATCGTCCGGCAGGTGAACGGCTGATGGACCGGCCCCTGCTCGACACGCTGACGGGATGGCGGCGCCATCTTCACGCGAACCCGGAACTGACACTTCACGAAAAGGAAACGTCCTCCTTCGTTCAGGCCCGCCTGGGCGAACTGGGCTTGCCCTTTGTCGCGGGCGTCGGCGGGCATGGCGTCGTCGCGACACTCAGCAGGGGCCAATCCAACCGGTCCGTCGGCCTGCGCGCCGATATGGACGCGTTGCCGATCCTGGAAAGCTCCGGCGTCGCCCACGCGTCGCGCAATCCCGGGGTGATGCATGCCTGCGGGCATGATGGGCACACCGTCTCTTTGCTTGGCGCAGCGGCGTTGCTGGCGCGGGATACGTCCTGGACCGGCACCGTCCAGTTCGTGTTTCAGCCGGCCGAGGAAGGCGGCGGCGGGGCCAAATCGATGATCGCCGATGGGCTGTTCGACCGTTTCCCGATGGAAAGGATTTTCGGCTATCACAACTGGCCGGGTTTGGACGCAGGAACGGTCGCGGTCCATGACGGCCCCGTGATGGCCGCTGGCGGGCGGGTTTACTTCACCATTAAAGGCCATTCCGGCCACGCCGCGCTGCCGCATATGGCGCGCGATCCCATGGTGGCGGCGGCGCATCTGTTGCTGGCCTTGCAAACCATCGTGTCCCGCAATGTCGATCCGCTGGACTCCGCCGTGATCACCATCGGCATCCTGCGATCCGGCAGCGCCGCCAACCAAATCCCCGGCGAGGCGATCATGCGCGGCACCATGCGCACGCTGAAAGAAAGCGTCCGCGATCATATGGAAGCGGCCGTCGCCCGTGTCGCCGCCGGTGTCGCGCAAACCTTCGGTGTCCAGATCGATGTCGAGCAAATTCGCGGCAACCCCGTGACCGCCAACACCCCGGCCGAGCGCGACATGGCCGCCGAAGCCGTCCAGGCCGCCGGCATTCCCTTGCGCCGCGATATGGCCCCCGCGATGACCGGCGAGGACTTCGCGTGGTACCTCGCCGAACGGCCCGGCGCTTTCGCCTGGATCGGGAACGGTTCGGCCGAAGGCGGGCGCGAGCTGCATAATTCCAATTACGATTTCAACGACGCGATTCTGCCCGCCGCGTCTGGATATTTGGCCGCCGTGGCGAAGCGGGCGCTTGGCCACTGATTTTTCAGTTGACACCCCCATACGCTACGTATACACAAATAATCGTCGCCGCGTCAGTGGTTTCTTAACCATTGCCGGGCATTCTGGCCTCCTTCACGGCGGCCAGGATCAAAGATGGACGACGACGACTTCGAATGGCATGCGCCAAAGCGGGCGATCAACCTGGAAAAGCACGGCATCGACTTCGAGGATGCCATCGCCATCTGGGCCGGTCCGGTCGCCACCCGCCGCGCCGCACACACGCCGGAAGAACGTTTCGTCTCCGTTGGCGTCATGGAGGGACGGATTGTCGCCGTCGTCTGGACCCGGCGCGGGGACCGGCGGCGATTGATTTCAGCAAGAAGGGCACGAGACAATGAGCGAAACTGTTACGCGGCGTTCCTTGAAAGAGGCGGGCAAAGGCCACACTGACTGGAAGCGCGTCGACAACCTGTCGGACGCCGACATCGATGCCGCCATCGCCGCCGATCCCGACGCGGCGCCCGTCCTGGATGCCGACTGGTTCGCCGAGGCCGAACTCATGCTGCCCGAACGCAAACAGGCGATCTCGCTGCGCGTCGATGCCGACGTGTTGCGCTGGTACAAAGCGCAGGGGCCCGGCTATTTGTCGCGGATGAACGCCATCCTCCGCCAATACGCGGAAGCCCAGGGCGCGGCGTTGACCGGCCGTTCCGTCCGGGCACCCGCCGGAGGCTGAGGCGCTCGGCTGGCGTCAGGCGGCTTCCAATTTGGCGATGAAGGCCCGCAACGCCGGCGCCCATTTCTCCGCGTCCGCCCCTGACGCCAGGTGCCCGTGATCGCTGTCGATCTCGAAATACGCCGCGTCCACGCCTGCCTGCTTCAACCCCGCCATCACCCCGGGCGCCAGCGTCGGCGGGAACAACGCGTCCGTCCGCGACAAAACATACAGCACCGGCACCCCTATCCGGTCGAAGCGCGAGGCGACGTCGTATGCTTCCATCGCCCGCCCCAGAATGAACAACGAATTCGCGTCGAAAATATCCGCCCACCCGGCCGCGATCCGATGCAGCTCGGCGTCCGCCTCGGCTTGCGTGGCGAACCGCGCGGCCAGGGAATGGGCCAGCCCGTACCGCGTCAGCGTATCCACCCGCAGCGCCGTCAGCGTCTGCTTCACCCCGCCATTCTCGTAATAATCGCCGTCATTCCAGTTCGGATCGGGCGCGAACCATTTCAACAATCCGGCGGTTCGATCCGACGTTGGCGGCAGCGGCGAGGTCACGACCGGGACGATCCCATCCATGAAGCCGGGATAACTGACCCCCCACTGAAACGCCTGGAACCCGCCATAAGACGGCCCAACCACCGCCCGCAAATGCTTGATTCCCAGGCCGTCCAGCATTCGCTTTTGTGCGCCAACGATATCCTCCATCGCCAGCTTCGGAAACTTTGAACCATACGGTTTCCCCGTCCGCGGATCGATCGACGCCGCGTTCGTGGACCCGTAACTCGACCCCAGCATATTCGAACAAATAACAAAATACCGATCCGTATCGATCGGCGCGCCCGGCCCAACCAGCGTGCTCCACGCACCCTCCGAAGACGCCACCCCCGGCTCGATCATCCTTGGCCCGCTGGTATAGCCATGCGTGACCAGGATCGCGTTGCGCCCATCCGGTGCCAGCGTGCCCCGTGTCACATAGGCCAGAGAGACCTCCGGCAAGACCTCCCGGGCCACGGTCCGAAAATCGTTGAACGTATATGTCGCCTGGACGATACCGGTCATGCCGCTGTTCCCTCTTGTTCGGGGCGAATTTGCCACCGCAGCCGGGTTCGTGCGAGTCATCGTCGATACCGCCCATTAGGAGCCCCAACCGATGTCCAAGTTCGCGTCTCCGACGGCCCTGGTTTTCGCCATGGGCCTGCTTTTGACCCCAGCGGCGTTTGCCGCGGACCCGGCCGCGACCATTAACAAGGTCTCGGCCGACGGCATCGGCGCCGAGATTGGCACCGTGCGCGCGGTCAAAACCAAGGACGGCGCGGCGCTTAATCTGAACCTGAAAGATTTGCCGCCGGGACCGCACGGCATTCACGTGCATGAAAAGGGCGACTGCGGCACGGCCATGGCGAATGGCAATCCCGTCCCCGCAGGCGCGGCGGGCGGCCATTGGGACGACGCGCATACCGGCAAGCACGAGGGACCCGCGGGACAAGGCCACATGGGCGATCTGCCTCGGCTGGAAGTCCTGCCAGACGGCACCGCCACGAAAATTCTGCTTGTGCCGCGGATCGCCGATATCGAAGCCCTACGCGGCCACGCCATTGTCATTCACGCCGGCGGCGACAATTATTCCGACCAGCCAGCGGCCCTTGGCGGCGGCGGCGCCCGCATCGCCTGCGGCGTGATAAAATAACGAACGGAGTCCGAGAGAATGGAATTCGGTATCGCCCTGCCCACCGCCGCCGACGCCTGGAAAATCGTCAAACGCGCGGAAGAACTGGGCTTTGTTCACGCCTGGTTTTACGACACCCAGATGTTGTGCGCGGATTGCTTCGTCGCCATGGGCGCCGCCGCCGTCCACACCTCTCGCATCCGTCTGGGCACCGGCGTGCTCATCCCGTCCAATCGCATCGCCCCCGTCACCGCCAACGGCTTCGCGTCGCTGAATCAATTGGCGCCGGGCCGTATCGATTTCGGTGTTGGAACCGGCTTCACCGGACGGCGCACCATGGGACTCGGCGCCATTAAACTCGCCGATATGGAAGAATATATCCGCGTCGTCATGGCGTTGTTGCACGCCGAAACCGTCGAATTCAACGTCGAGGGCAAGCGTAACAAAATCGCCTTCCTCAACCCCGAGCTGCACCTGATCAACCTCGCGGACCCCGTCGGTCTGCACATTTCCGCCTAGGGGCCCCGCGCGCGCGCCCTGACCGCGAAACTTAAAGCCGGGTGGCTAAATTTCGTCGGCGACGTCGAAGGCGGCGTCGCGGCCATGGCATCCATGCAAGAAAGTTGGGCCAAAGCCGGCAACCCCGCGTCCAGCCTGTCCGCCGTCGCCTTCGCTTTGGGTTGCGTTCTGCAACCGGGCGAGCCTTTGGACTCAGATCGGGCGATCGCCCAGGCGGGACCGCGCGCGGCAGTGTTGCTGCACCGGGCGGCGGATGAGGCGATGTCGGGACTTCCCAATAGTTCCCCCGTGCATCCGTCCGTTGCCGAACCGGTCGCCGCTTACGTGGAAATCGCCAAGAACTACAAGCCTGCCGATGCCCGCTGGCTGGAAAACCACCGTGGCCATCTGATGGCAGTGAAAGACGTCGAACGCCCCTTCGTCACTGCGGAATTGATCCGCCGCACCACCTTCACCGGTACCGAGGACGACCTGACCAATCGAATCGCCGCCTTGCGCGATTCCGGATATAAGCAATTCACCATCCAGCTCATTCCAGGACACGAGCACGCGATCGAGGACTGGGCTCGCATCATGAAAAAATTCTGAGAGGAAACCGAACATGACCGCCACCGTCGGCATCAACCACACGAAACGCAAACTCGCGAATAACGAGCTGGTTCTGGCAATGGCGGTCAATCAGATGCGCACCCCGAACATCGCGATGATCGCGGCCGCCTGCGGCTTCGACGCGATTTATATCGACCTTGAACATAACCCGACATCCTTGGAAACCGCCGCCGCCATCTGCGTCGCCGCCCTGGGCATTGGCATCACGCCGATCGCCCGCGTCACCTCCCACGATCCGCACGACGCCACGCGCATCCTCGATTGCGGCGCCCTGGGTGTCATGGTGCCGCATATCCAGAACGCCGCCGAGGCCCGCGCCATCGTCGATTCCTGCCGTTATCCCCCGCTGGGCCATCGTTCCGTTGCCGGATCGTTGCCGTCTCTGGGTTACGCATCCTTGTCCCAGGCCGAGGTGATCGAACGGCTGAACAAAGAAACCCTTCTGATCGCGATGCTGGAAACCCCGGAAGCGGTCGAAAACGCCGACGCCATTGCCGCCGTAGAAGGGATCGACACCGTCCACATCGGCGCGTCCGATCTGTCGGCCGAAATGGGCGTGCCCGGTCAGTACAGCCACGACAAAATGCGCGAAGCTTTCGTGAAAGTCGCTGCCGCTGCCAAGAAACACGGCAAATCCATGGGCGTCGGCGGCGTGCGCGAAGACCTGGAATTCCAGACCTCGCTGCTTAATCTGGGCGTCCGCTACCTGACCGGCGGCTCCGACACCGGTTACATCCTCAGCGCGGGCAAGGCCGATGTGAAACGGCAGCGGGCCATCAAGCTGGTGTGAACGCGTTTCGCCAGAAATGTTTTACCGCGCGGGGATTGAAACTCACCCCGCCGCCGCAATCGGCTCCCTTTGACACCGGAACACCGTTCCCTGTGGCAACGCCGTGGCCAGATCCAGCAAATGCCGGTGATGCGTCAGAATAATCACCTGCGTGTGGCGGCTAAGGTCCGCCAACACGCGCAGCGCCGCGAGCGCCCGATCGTCGTCGAATGTTTGCAAAATGTCGTCGCCAATAAACGGCAAAGGCGCGGCCGAGGTTAGATGATTCTCGATCGCCGCGACCCGCAGCGCGAGAAAGAACTGATCCCGCGTGCCCTCCGACAATTGATCGATGCTCTGCCGCTCCTCCGGGAAATCGCGCTGGATGAAGCCGAAATCCGCCCGCCCGTTTTCGTCCTGCTCCGTCGTGACCCTGGTATGAGCGCCGCAGGTCACCTGTTCGAATATCTCCCCTAACCGCCGGAGCATCGACAGATCGCCAGACTTTTCCACGGCATCCAGCGCCCGTCCCAGCAGCAGCGCGGCCGTGTGATAAACCAGCGCTTCATCCAGCGTGCCCGACAAGGACGCGAGTGCTGCCTGCTGATCCGCCGCAGCCGCGATCGCACCCGTTTCCTTCTCCATCCGATCCATCGTCTGACGCAAACCGGCCGCCTCTTCGCTGGCCTTCTGAGCCGCCTCCATTGCCACCTTCCGGCTGGTATTCGCGGCGTCGATCAGCCCGGAATAGGCTTCCGCCGGACTCCCGGCGACGGATTCAAGCAGAGCGTCCAGCGGCAAACCGTCCCCATCCTCCCGAAGCCGCGCATCCGCCGCATCCCGCATCGCTTCGAACCGGACCCGTTCGGCGGACAGCGCCAATTTTTCCCGCGCCTGGTCGATTGTTTCGGCGCCAATCAATTCCAGCACCGCCCGTAACCGCGTCCGCGCGGCCGCCAGCGCCAAACCGGCGGCCTGTTCGTCGGCCTTCGCCTTTTCCAGCGCCTCGCGCAGCACCCGATGCCGCTCCTGTCGCGCCCGTTCGCCGGTCAGCAGCCGGTCGA
>JAYWAX010000446.1:0-4097 GCA_043782125.1 Acetobacteraceae bacterium
GCGGCTGCTCGCTGTCCGCCATGGCCTGCCGCTTCCCAACGCGGACACCATGCCCGGCTTCGCGGTCGCCTTCGAACAGGCGCTGAAAGACGAGGACAAAGCGAGGCTTGACGCGCTCGCCGAGAGCGAACCCAGGCTGAAGGCGCTGATTTTGATCGCGCGGGCGCTTCTGGGCGACGAACAGGCCGCTGCGACGGTGGACGCGTTGCTCCGCGCCCCGGTACCGCGTGGCGAGGCGCGGGCGGTGACGATGCTCCGCGCCGGGGTTGGTCATTTGTTGAAGCGGCCGGGCATTCGCACCATTCCGGATATTCTGCGAACGGATCGGAAGTCCCTCCTGCGCGTCGTTTACGACTCCAACGAGGCCGGGCTGGGCGATCGGCTGCTGGCCGCCTGAGGCGCCCGCGAGCACCGCGAGAAGGAAAGGCCAGCGCACCTCTTCGCGCGGATACATCGCCGTTCCCCGGAACAGCGCTTCCCCCGCGTCATCCCCTCCCCGTCAAACCCCATGACAGGCGGAGCCCCCCGATGTTAGGGTCCGCGTCATGAGATTGTTCCAGGATGTGCGCCGCGCGGTGCTTCTGACCCTGTGTTTGCGGTCCGCATGCGCGGCCGCGGACCCAACCCGAGGCGCCGATGGCCCGGTAAATGACAGTAACGCCGGGAATTTCCTGTCCGGACGCTTTTCTTTGGCGCATGGCGATTTCGAACGCGCCGCCGACGATCTGCTGCGGGCGCTGGCCGCCAGTCCGGACGACCGCGAATTGTTGATGCAGGCCTTCATCGCCTGCGTTAACGCCGGGCGTCCGGAAGCCGTGCAACTCGCCCGCCGCCTGCCGGGCAACCAGGTCGCGCAATTGCTGTTGGCCAACGACGCCGCGAAATCCGGCGATTGGCGCCGGGCGATCGAAGGGTTCCAGGCGGCGCCCCGCGACGGGGTCATGCAGCTTCTGCAACCGCTGCTCGTCGCCTGGGCGGCGCAGGGGGCCGGGGAAACGGATCAGGCTTTGGCCACGCTGCGGCCATCCTTCGGCAATACGCGCTTCCGCTCCGTCGT
Organism: Acetobacteraceae bacterium; assembly: GCA_043782125.1. GTDB lineage: Bacteria > Pseudomonadota > Alphaproteobacteria > Acetobacterales > Acetobacteraceae > Rhodopila. The sequence goes on from JAYWAX010000446.1 coordinate 1,058, forward strand.
CGCGCTGCACGCCGGCATGATCGCCGATCTGGCGGGCCGGACCGTGGAGGCCGCCGCCTTCTTCCAGATGGCAGAACCCGAACTCGCGACCCAGAGCCCGCGCAGTGCCCTGATCCTCGCCAGTTGGCACGCCCGCTCCGGCCGCGCCGAGCGCGGCACGCAAATCCTGCGCGACATGGCGGCGGCGGTCCCGGAAACCGAGATCGCGCTGCCAATGTTACTGGAAAGCATGAACCGCCGCCCCGTGTCGAAGCCGTTGGAAGGCATGTCGGAAGCCTACGCGACCTTCGCCGCGGCGCTGCGCGGACAGGAAACCGCCGAACTGGCGATGATCATGAGCCGCCTGGCTCTGGACGTCCGGCCCGATTCCGCGACCGCCCGCCTCATGGCCTCCGACGTGCAAAACAACGCCCGCCATTACGAAGCGGCGTTGATTTTGCTGGAAGAGGCGTCCCGCGCCAACGATCCGGTGGTGGCCCTGATCCGGTTGCGGCACGCGGCGGTCCTGCACCAGTTGGGCCGCGCCGACGAAGCGATCCGGGAAGTGGAACGCATCGGCCGGGATTATCCGGACAGTTCCGTGCCGGATATCCAGCTTGGCGATTACCTGCGGCTGAAACAGCGTTACACGGACTCAATCGCCGCCTACGACCGGGCGATCGCCCATTCGGGCCGGCCTCGGCCAGAGGATTGGGGCATGTATTACAGCCGCGGCATCGCTTACGAACGCACGGGGCAATGGACACGGGCAGAGGCGGATTTCCAGCGCGCGCTGGAGCTCTCGCCCGATCAGCCCTCGGTGCTCAACTATCTCGGGTACGCCTGGGCCGACATGGGCCGCAATCTGGATAAGGCGCAGGACATGCTGCAACGCGCCGCTGCGCGCCGCCCGAACGATGGCGCGATCGCCGATAGTCTGGGCTGGGTGAGCTTCCGGCGCGGCAAAGTGGCGGAGGCGGTCAAGCACATCGAACGCGCCATCGGCCTGGAACCGCAAGACCCGACGATCACGGATCACCTTGGCGACGTGTACTGGGCTGTCGGCCGTAGGATAGAGGCGCATTACCAATGGCGCCGCGCCTTGACGCTGAAACCGGCGCCCGAGGACGCCGCGAAGATCCAGGCCAAGATTAAATCTCACCCGAATGGCGCGATCGCCAGTGGGAATTAGATTGCCGTTGGGACTTATACCGGGGGCCCGAACAGTTGACTCTTGCCCCTCCCCGTCATGGCCCGACCCGATCGGGCCACCCGGAGCGGCACAGCCTGTGCGAATAGGCGCTACCCTCACCGTGCGACGCGACGTTCGTCGAACTGCCGTGCTGCGCCCGGTGGCCCGATCGAGTCGGGCGATGACCCGGAGAGGGCGTGCCACGAGTCAATCTTTCGGACCCCTGGTATTTATACCAACCGTCCGAACGATTGACCCATCGCGACGTGCTCTCCGCGTCGTGGCACGCCCCCGAGCGAGCCATCGGGGACAGTACACCGTTGCGAGAGTGGCCACGATCGTCAGCGGAAAGTGTCTCTTGTCCGATCGCCGTGCTGCGCCCGATGGCCCGGTCGAGCCGTGCCATGACGAGGGGGAGAGGCCGTGCCGCGAGTCAAACGTTCGGACTTTGGGAATTCGGGGCGTGCGGGTGGACCGAAAGCGCGAGGCCGCTTCGCGCAGCGGTGCCCATGCCCTTCGTTGTCCCCGCACGGATCGACTCGCGCATCTTGGGCGGCACGGGCTGGTGACATGAGCCCGCCCGATGGATTGATTACGGCCTGTCCGCGACAGGGACCGGCCGGGCGGCGCCCAGTGATCCGGTCAGGACAAACGGGAACCACCGACGTGGCGCCGCCGCGCCGGGTCTCCGGGACTGCCCGCGTATGACGGCGGCGGCGGACCGCGCGGAACTGGCCCCGGCGAAGGTCAATCTGTTCCTGCATATCACCGGAAAACGCGCGGACGGCTATCATCTACTGGACAGCCTGGCCGTTTTCGCCGGTCTTGCGGACAAGCTGACCTGCGAACCTTCCGGCACGCTCAGCCTGGCGATGACAGGCCCTTTCGCGGCGGCGCTTTCCGGCGAGCCGGACAACCTCGTTCTGCGCGCGGCGCGGCGTCTGGCCGACGCGGCCGGGGTCCCGGCGCGGGCGGCTTTGACGCTGCATAAGCGGATCCCCGTGGCCTCCGGCATCGGTGGCGGATCGGCGGACGCGGCGGCGGCGTTGCGGCTGTTGTGCCGGGAATGGGGCGTGGCGCCCGATGCGGGGGAGCTGGATCGGATTGCCGCGGGTCTCGGCGCGGATATTCCCGTCTGCCTGCGCGATCGGCCCATGCGGATGCGTGGCGTGGGCGAAATGTTGACGCCGGCGCCGTCCTTACCGGAATGCGGCCTGTTGTTGGTCAATCCCGGTCTGCCGCTGGCAACTGTCACGGTGTTCCGGGCCCGTACCGGCGGGTTTTCGCCCGCGGCCGTGTTGCCGGACAGGTGGGACAGCGCCGGCAGCATGGCCGCCGATCTATCGCGCCTGACCAACGACCTGGAACCCCCGGCGATCGCGCTGGTTCCCGCGATCGGCGACGTGCTGACCGCGATCGAGGCCACGCCGGGGTGCCTGCTGGCGCGCATGAGCGGGTCCGGCGCGACCTGCTTCGGCCTTTATGGCAATCCGCGCGAGGCGAAGACCGCCGCAGAATGCCTGCCTCACGACGGTTGGTGGCGGTGGGGCGGCGGGTTGTTCGGATAACACGGGGTAAAAACCGTCTTCGCGCTTGCCGCGAGGCGCGTCCCGACCTATCACCCGCTGGTCTGCGCGCGGATCCTGGTGGGGCGTCGCCAAGCGGTAAGGCAACGGATTTTGATTCCGTCATACGGAGGTTCGATCCCTCCCGCCCCAGCCAAGATTTCATCTGGTGCGCTTCGAGGGCCAGACGCATCATATCAACCGTCCGGACAATTGACCGTTCGCCATGTCCCCTCCGTCATGGCACGCCCCCGAGCGGGCCATCGGGGGCGGCACATCGATCGAAAGAGAGGCGCTTTCCGCA
>JAYWAX010000447.1:0-4097 GCA_043782125.1 Acetobacteraceae bacterium
GGAGGTCGAACAGCCGGACGGCACCGCCGTCAATCTGTGCGACCCGGGACCGGACGGCCGCCGTCAGGGGTTTCCGCTGGCGACGCGGATGCGCGCGGATGGCGGCAGCGAAAACACGGCACCCCGGGAATTCGAACTCGTCTGTTCGGCGGGCGCGCGCGCGAAATGCGTGCGCTTTGGCTATCGCCCGTGGGAAGCGGCGGAAATCGCGCTTTACGCCGCCTGCACCAGGATGGTGCGCGCCGATTACTGCGGCGATTCGGTCGCGACGACGAAAAACGGCATGACCATCGACATGTACGACGATCGCCGCATTCAGCTTCCCGACACCGGTCCGGACCTGGAATTCGAGGCCGGATGGACCCCGGGTGGCGCGGTCTGCGTGCGTCATGTGCGCGTACGGGAAAATATCTCGCTGGACCGCCTGGTGGCCGCGTGCCCCCGGCTGGCTGGCAAAACTGGCGACATGTGTACCGAAGACGCCGCCCGCGCCCTGGGCGCGACGTTGTTCAACCGGTCGCGGCCGTAATACCAACCGCCCGAAAGATTGACCGATCGCTATGTCCTTTCCGCGTCCTGGCACGCCCCCGAGCGGACCATCGGGGGCGGTACACTATTGCGCGAGTTGCCACGATAAACCGCGGAAAGCGCCTCTCGTTCGATCGACATGCCGCACCCGATGGCCCGGTCGAGCCGTGCCACGACGAGGGCGTGAGGCCGTGCCGAGAGTCAATCGTTCCGACGTGTGGTATAACCCGGCGCCGATCCCGGTTCGGCGCGTGGGGCGGGTCGGCCCGCCGGTACGATGCCTAAACCTGCCAGGATTCAGCGCCCATCTGTGTCAGATGCACGCCACTGGCGGTGCCGCCCAGTTCGTTCAGGCCGCGGATGACGGCGATGCGGCGTTCCGGCGGGACGATGAACATCAAGAACCCGCCGCCGCCCGCGCCAGAAACCTTGCCGCCGATCGCGCCATCGTCGAAGGCGCGCTGGTAAAGATGCTCGATGGTGCTGGTGCTGATGCCGCCCGCGGTGCGTTTCTTGGCTTCCCAGGAATGGTTCAGCAGGGCGGCCATGCGGGGGATTTCGCCACGCAGCAAAGCCTGTTTCATTTCGATCGCGTCGTGTTTCAACTGGTGCAGGCTGTCGATCGCCGGATCGGCGCTGGCGGTCATGCGGCGCTGTTGTTCCGCGATGATCGCGTCGGACCGGCGCGTGACGCCGGAAAAGCAGGTGATCAGCGATATTTCCAGCTCGTTCAGTACCCGCGCGGGCACCCGCAGCGGGTTCACGATCACCCTCTCCTGGGCGTGGAACTCGATGAAATTCACGCCGCCGAAGGTCGCTGCGTATTGGTCCTGGCGTCCACCGGCCAGGCCCAGATCGATACGCTCGATCTCGAAGGCGAGATGGGCAACATCGTAGGGGCCCAGCGGCGCGGCGAGCAGCGCGCGAAACGCCTCGACCAAGGCCACGACCAAAGCGGAGGACGAACCCAGGCCGGAGCCGGGCGGGGCATCGACGAAGGAGGTCACGCGCATGGGCATGACCACGCCGCCGCCGAACTCCTTCAGCATCCGCGTCGTCACGCCCGCGTGCAGCGGCAGTTTGGAGGATTGGATCGTGGCCAGATCGGGCGCGAAGGATTCGACGACGTCCATGTCGGGCGCGATGAAATGCACCAGCCCGTCGGTTGAGGGCTCGATGGTCGCGTAGGCATACCGGTCGATCGTCATGTTCAGCACCGCGCCGCCGAATTCGTCGCAATACGGGCTGAGATCGGTGCCGCCGCCAGCCAGGCCCAGACGCAAAGGCACGCGGGCGCGGACGATGGGCATGGGTTCCGGCATTCGGCGGGCCTCTCGTAAACTGTCAGGCCATCTTATCGAGGATTGGGTTAAGGAATTCCAACAGGTTTCCGCCCGCGAACTTAAATCCGGCGATCCCCGCCGCCGCGGCGGCCTGAAGGTCCGTGTCCTGATCGCCCACCATGACGCAGCGCGCGGGATCGAGTTCCCAGGCGCGCATCAGGTCCCGAATCATGCCCGCCCCGGGCTTGCGCCAGTCGCTGTGGGCGCGGAAGCCGGGGACGATGGCCTCGGGGTGGAAGGGGCAGAAGCGGGCATCGTCGATCGTGCCGCCGTGGCGCCGCGCCTCATCGGCGATCCAGGCGAGAAGATCGCGAACGGCGGCGGTGTCGTAGTACCCGCGGGCGACGCCGGATTGGTTGGTGACGACGAAGACGTGCCAGCCCGCGGTTGTGGCGTGTCGGATCGCGTCCAGCGCGCCCGGAATCCAGTCGAATCGGTCGCGGGTGCCGACATGGCCGTGGTCCACGTTGATCACCCCGTCGCGGTCGAGGAACAACGCTTTGCGGCCGCGCAACGCGCGCAATTCGTCGTCCGCGCGGTCGAAGTCGTTGGGCACGCCGATGTCTCGGAAATAACCCTCGCCGATTGTGCCGCGCAGGTGACCCGCCAAGGCATGGGCGGGCAGGATTTCGGCTTCCAGCGAGCAATCGGGGCTGAGCGAGTCCAGCAGCCCGCGGCGGCAGGCGTAAACGCCCGCGTTGATGATCCCCGGCGTGCCCGGCGCGGGCCGTTCGCGGAATGTGGTCACGCGATCGCCCGCCAGCGTCACCACGCCGGAGCGGGAGGCATCGGGCAGGCGGCGCAGCAGCATCCGGGCCACGACGTCTGCTGGGTCTCGCGCGGCGTCCGCCAGCAGCGCGCCAAGATTGGCGTCGAACAGCGAGTCCCCGTTGCACAGCAGGAACCGGTCGCGCAGGCGGTCTCGCGCGTGGTAAACGGCGCCGCCGGTGCCCGCGCGGGTGGGCTCGCGGGAGATCGCGATCGACACGCGGCGCGGCAGCGTGGCCTGGATCGCGGGCAGGGCTTTTTCGATTTCCTCGGACAGATGACCGGTCAGCAGGACGAACTCGGACACGCCGTAGCGGGAGAGTTCGCGCAACAGCCAGGCGATGAAGGGCCGTCCGGCGCGTGTCAGCAAGGGTTTCGGCGTGGCCTGGGTCAGGGAACCCAGGCGGGTGCCGAGACCGCCGGCGAGGATGGCGCATTGGGCGATGGTGACGGGGGGCATGAGGCGCCTTTGCTGGAGCGGCGGCGGTTTCCCGCCAGCGAATTTTTCGACTGTATCCGCATAAACTCCATATGGGTCAATGTGTTACAGAGGCCGGCGGCGATGCGCCACGGCAGCGGGCCGTCCGGGGATGGTCAAAGTGTTTCGAAACTGGTTGACACGGGTTCGGGGACCATCTCAGGCTGTTACACCGGCGCGGGGACCGCCGGGACTATGGTGGAACCTCCGCCCCAGATCGGCACAAGCTGAGAGAAATCGTATGCGTTCGGTTCGACAGACGGCCCATTCGGCGCTCGCCGCGCTTGTCCTGGCGGGGTCCCTTTCCGGACCTTATCCGGCCTGGGCGCAGCGTGGCGCGCCGCCGATCGTGGTGGACGAGATGCGGCGGGTACATGCCGATTTTTCCACGGGCGGGACCGGGCGGCTGAACGTCAACTGGGGCGCCTGCGTGAAGCGGGCGACGGCGGGTGGCGACGCGGATCTGGCGGAGCGGTGCCTTATCTATACGTTCGGCGCGCTGTTGCTGGATGATTCCGATACGTCGCATCGCGGCCAGGCGCCGATGTCGGGCCTGACGCCCGAAAATGTCGCGGCCGCGAACGACCGCCTGCTGGATGTCATGGGCGTGCCGCCGAACGGGCGCAAGGCGGCGTTGGACCGTTACAAGAAGTGGGTCTTCGAACGGCACATGGCCGACATGAGCGACGGGACGCCGCGCGGCGGATGGGGCGGGGTCCTGTCCGACATGGGACGCCCGGGGCCAACCCCGTCCCGGCCCAATGTCCCGGGGCAGGCGACGATCGACCCTTCGACGTTGTTTCCCTCGCCGTCCTCGCCGTCGCCGTCGTCGCCGTCGCTGAAAAATCCGGTGACGCCGCGGCCCGCTTTGCCGTTCGGACAGCCGGCGGAACGGATTCCGGTGGCGCCCGTTCCGGCGCCGCCCCCGTCCAACAGCCGTGTTTCGCCGCCGGGCGAGGCCTCGGAAATCCCATTGCCGC
>JAYWAX010000448.1:0-4096 GCA_043782125.1 Acetobacteraceae bacterium
GATGTCCCAGTCCTGTTCGGCGGAATAATCGCGCTTCTGGTGCGGCCCATACTCGCCCGGCCGCGGCCAGAACGCGGTCAGCAGCCCGGCTTTGCGCGCTGCCGCCAGATCGTTGTTGTGCGCGGCCGCCATCATCACCTGATCCGGTGCCAGATACATCAGCTTCGCGACGCCCAGATACGTCTCCGGATCGGGCTTGAAGTGCCCAAACAGATCGGAGCCGAAGATCATGTCCCAGGGCAAACCTGCGTGCTTCGCCATGTAGGTCAGCAGCGACACGTTTCCGTTCGACAGCGGGCCAATGACGAACTGCTTTTTCAGCCGGGTCAGCCCAGGCACCGCATCGGGCCAGCCGTTCAACCGGTGCCAACCCAGATTGATGTGGACCAGGTCCTGCTCGGTCAGGCCCTTTATGCCATGGTCTACGACCAGCCGGTCCAGCGAAGCGCGGTGCAGGTCGTCCAGCTTTGTCCACGGCAGCTCGCCCTTGCGCACCCGGTCCATCGACGGGTGATACGCGGCGCGCCAGGCATCGGCCAGCGCGGGCCAATCGGCGGCGATGCCGCGTTGCTTTCCAAACGCCGACAGATCGGCGATCAGGCTGCCGCGCCAGTCCACCACGCTGCCAAATGTGTCGAACACAATCGCCACCGGCTGTTTACGCGCCATTGTCTCTTTCCCCCATTACGGTTTCCGGCCCTCGGCGCCTGGATTGGCGGGCGCGGGCGCGGGCTGATCGAATATCTGGAACATGCCACGCAGAATACCCGGCGTCACCGCGCTCAATGGATTTGCCATGACGTCTGGGTTGTCCATCGGTCCATGCAACGAATAATTCATCGCGAGCAGCCCGCCATCCTTCTCCGCCGTGAACAGCCCGCCGATAAACGGGATACGTCCCAGCAGCGAGTTGAAGACATAGGCGGGCACCACCGTTCCCTCCAGGTCCAGACGGCCGGCTGCGCGATCGATCCGCCCTTTCGCGGTCAGGCCCAAAGACGGGCTGAAGGCACGCGCATCGCGCAGGATCAGGACATCCCCGGCGGTCTGGAACGGCACGATCAGCCGGGAAAACCCAAGTCCCGGACCGCCAAGCGTGTCCAACAGGCCGTACAGCGTGACCGCTTGCAGCACCCGGCCCAAAATCGGCGCGCCAATCAGCCGGTAGTCAGCCATTTCCAGCGTGCCGGTCAGCGCATGATCTGCGCGTGAATCATCGAAGACGCCTGAGAGTGTCAACACGCCACCTTGTACGGTCGACGATATACCCAGCCCCGCCAGAAGATCGCCCGCGTCCCCGGACGAGGCGACGATCCGCCGGGCGCCATTCTCGGTCCCAATGCGGACGGAAAACGGCCTGCCGGTGCCGCCGGTCCCGGTTACGGACACGGCGCGGTTCATTGTCCCGTCGGACTCGACGGCGAACGACACGCCGGTCGCGACGCGGTCGCGCGCCAGGAACACGCGGTCGAACGTCCCGGATGCCGAAAACGGAGGATCGGACGCACCGGTTTCTTTCGGCGGCGCTTTTTCCTGAAGCCTGGCCGCCAGGTCGATCGACGCGCCCGACAGGTCGATCGCCGTGGGCGCGCCATGACGCAGCCGGATCGTGCCGCTGAAATCGTTGCGGCCGAACGCCGCGCGCTCCACGCGGATCGTATCGAAACGGCCGCCGGTGGCGGCCGCCGCGCCGTGAACCCGCAATCCGGCGCCTTCCAGCACGATCGCCTCGATCGCCGTCAGCCGGTCCTTGGTCAGTTTCAATCGCGCCGCCCCCTTCGCCGCCGCGCCGGCAGGCTTTTGCCACGCCAGCGGCGCCAGGGTCAGAACCGCCGCCGTCAGATCGGCGTCCACGGCGATATCCCCATCGCCGTTGCGGAATTGCCGCACCACCGCGTTCAGTCCGACCTCCCCGGCGACGGCGCCGGACGAATCGAGACCCGCCTCGGCCAGGGCGCGCGCCGTTGTCCGCGCGGTCACGGCGATACGCTGGACCACCTGGGTTGGCGGGCCAGACCGGAAATCCATCGACGCGTCGATCGTCGCGGGAATGCCCGCCAGCTTTCCGGTGCCTTTCATGGTCAGCCGGTTTGTGTCCACGTCCAGTGCCACCGCGCCATCGTCCAGATCGCGGCCCGCGGCGATCCCGGTCAGATGCACCCGGTTCAACGTGCCCGCGCCGTGGATTTTCACGTCGTCGAACGTCAGGTTCAACTCCAGCGGCACCACGGCCTGAAGCGACATCCTCACCTCTCCCGACGGAGATTTCAGGTCCATCGGATGGCGGTCGAGAATGCGAAGCCGAGGCTCCTTCAACAACGCGATGGCGCTGAGGATCGACCCGTTGGCATCGACCCCGATCGTGGCGACCTGATCCTTCCGCGATATCCCGACGATGGTGATATGGCCGTTGCGCAGGACGATGGGGTCCCCGCCCCGCACCGTCTGGCGGCCACTTCGCACGTCGAATTCCAGCCGGTCCGGGTCGGTCATCGTCAGGCGCACGCGGCCCCGATCCACCGGTGGCACCGTTGGTAACCAGGTCGCGACCACGTCTTCGCCATCCACGGCCGCCGACACCCGGGTCAGCGCGATTTCGCCCGTATCGGCGGCAAACTCCAGGTCCACATCGGCCTTTCCGTCCTTCGCCGTCCCACCCACAACATTTCGCGTCACCCAGGTCTGCGCATGGGGCGCGATGTCGGCGGGCCAGAGCAATGGCAAATCCGCGAACCCAACCCGGTCGAGCGTCAGATGCAGCTTCGCCGCGGTCCGGCCCGCGCCGCGCGATACCTGGCCAGTGGCCCGCAAGGTCGATACCGGTCCACCCGGTTTCGGCAATAACTCGACGATCCCCGAATCCAGGACCGCTTCGTTCAACGTGCCAGCCAGGGTGAACGCCGCCATCTGGAACGGGACGGCACCCGCGCCGGTCGCCGCCTTGCCCGCGCCCGCTCGCGCCGTCAGCCGCATGCGCACCGGCATCATGTCCGGTCCAAGATCCGCCTCCCCATCCAGCGCGATCGTGGCATCCAACGCGGCGAGCGGCGCCCAGGCCGGGACGGCGGCCGCGAGGGCTTTGGGAAGGAGGCCCGCGACGCGCGCCACGACATGGGCGGATTGCCCCGCCGGCGCCAGTTTGAAGCTCGCGTCCAGGGCGGCGGTGCGATCGCCCAGTCGCAGGCCGATCGAGGCCGTCCCGTCCACGCCACCACCCTTGCGCCGCGCCAAATCGATCTCCGCCCGTGGGGCCGACCATGTGACGCCCAGGCGCCGGTCGTCCAACACCAGTACGGCCCCTCGAATGGACAAGGACGCGAGCTGGGCCAATGCCAGGCCATCCTGTGCGGTGTCGGATTCGGCCGGTGCGCCAAACACCCGCAGCAGGCCGGTCAACGGCGATGGCTCGGCGCCGGGCGCGACGTCCGAGTTGGCGCCGGACGCCACGTCCGTGTTGACGCCACCCAAATCGAGGCTGATCGAGCCGTCCGCCGCGCGGAGCATCGAAAGCCGGGCACCCTCCAGCATCAACGCCCTGGGCACGACCCGCCCGCCCAGAAGCGCGCGCGCGGACAACGCCGCCTCGACCACCGGAACTTGCGCCCGCGACAGGCCGGCGGATTGTTCGACGGTCAGATCGGTCACGCGCAAAACCAGCGGTTGATCGACGCCATGGCTGAAACCGCGCCAGGCGACCGAAACGGTGCCCACCGAAATCCGCGCCGGGGCGATGGTCCGGTTCACCGCCTGCTCGATCCGGTCCTTGAGGAAATCCAACGCGACCGGCCCTTGCGACAACCGCCAGGCGGCGGCGACCGTCAGCAGCGTCAGGCCGACAAGGATCGTCAGCGCGATCCCGGAGACCAAATGCAGCGTCCGGCCGACGTCTTGGGCACTGGCGCGAAAGTGCCGGATCATGCGCGTCCGCCCCCCGGGATCGTGGCGAGCGCCAGTGCGCGCGGACAGGTTGGAGTTCGGCTCCGGCGCGGCCCAAAACGCGTTGGGATCAGGGTGCCGGACAGGAAAATCCGCCGCCGCCTCGTCCTGGCACGGCTCGACCGGGCCATCGGTCGCGGCACGTCATGTGCCCCCGATC
>JAYWAX010000449.1:0-4074 GCA_043782125.1 Acetobacteraceae bacterium
GCGGGTTGCGCGAGCGCGGCGGCGGACCAGGCGCCGGCGGCGATTGACACGGCCCAGATGAGACGAGGCGCGATTGGCGCGGCGAAACCGCGAACGCGACGAAAATCTTTAAGCAATGCCGTCCCCCGCCTCAGGATTCGTGAACTCCGGTGCGGCCAAGCCTTGCACGATCCTGGATCGGAAGGCCAGCGCCGCCGCGCGCAGAGGGGGCCGCAATCGGCCGTGCGGGTGGCGGGCGAGAGGACCTGCGGGTTGGGGCGCGACCGCGGTCCCCTATCGAACGTGCATCCACCGAAGGTGCCATTCCGATTGCATCTGGATTTCATGTCGCCCGGAACGTCGCGCCACCGGACTGTTTCGGGGTCCTCCGTCGAGTTTGAAGGTTCCGAGCTTCGTTATCCCGGCGCAAATTCCCCTATGGCATTCGACGTGCGATTCGCCTGGGACGCCCACGACGACGGAACGCGGTTCAAACAGGGAAGGCTGGGCGCGAAGCTCAGAAAACACCTTGCCGTTACAGGGCCGCACCCCGGAGCCAGGGCCAGGTGCCGAGCCTGAATTCCGAACCCGGGTGTATGGAAGCCGTTGACACGTTCCGGGCGCGAATGGTCCTGTTCGCCGGGTCAACCGCAACACGGCCGCGAAGTGCTGTATTATCGAAGCCCTGCCCCCGTGTCGTCAATGTTTGTCAGGAGGCCCGATGACTCAGACGGCGTTTTCCGCCGAGCCGGCGATCCGCCTCGGTTGCTTCCTTGCGATTTTTGTCGCCATGGCGCTTTGGGAGGCACTGGCGCCGCGGCGTCCGGACCCTATCGGCCGGACACGGCGTTGGCCCGGCAATCTCGGCATCGTCGTGCTTGACACGCTCGCGGTACGGCTGCTGTTTCCCATAACGGCGGTTGGCTTGGCATTCCTGGCGCAAGCATGGGGCTGGGGACTGTTCTTCATTTTGCCGATGCCCGATTGGGTGGCGACTGTTGCCTCGGTGTTGCTGCTCGATCTCGCGGTTTATCTTCAGCACGTCACCTTTCATGCCGTGCCGGTGCTATGGCGCCTGCACCGGATGCACCACGCCGATCTGGCATTCGATGTCACCACGGGGTTGCGTTTCCATCCCGTCGAAATACTGCTGTCGATGCTCATCAAGTTTGCCGCGATCGTCGCGATCGGGGCACCGCCGCTGGCGGTCCTGATTTTCGAGGTAACCTTGAACGCGGCCTCGATGTTCAACCACGGCAATGTTCGCCTGTTCCCGCGCCTGGACAGAGCGTTGCGCTGGGTTGTGGTGACGCCGGACGTGCATCGCGTCCACCACTCCATTTCGATGCAGGAAACCAACAGCAATTTTGGCTTTAGCCTGCTGTGGTGGGATCGGCTGTTTGGTACATATCGTGCTCAGCCCGCCGCCGGTCACGAACAGATGACAATCGGTATCGGCCAATTCCGCGATCCGCAGGCGCTACGACTCGATCGCATGCTGTTGCAGCCGTTCCAGCGTCCGTAAATCTCGATCTATGCGCAAGAGCATCGGGGATTTCGTTCATCCCGCCATCGATGTCGCACTGGATCGGAACCTCTACCCGTGGCGATGACGGCGATGGAGGCCGGGATGGCGCGCGCGCATGGTGCGGCTTCTCGTGCCGGTGCCGGTGCGAATGTGGCGCCGTCACCTGCCCATCGTGCGGGTGCCGGCGATGTTCGTCATGCGCGGGGTTGTGCTCATGTTCCAAAGTCTCATGCTCATGGTCGTGGCGCGCTGCCAGGTGCAACCATAAGCCGATCCCCATCGGAAGACCGGCGAACGCGATTTTCGGTGCCATACCAACGGCACGAACGATTGACCCATCGCGAGGTCCTCTCCGCGTCATGGCACGCCTCCGGGCGGGCCATCCGGAGCGGTACCCCGTTGCGAGAGTGGGCACGATAAACTGCGGAAAACGCCTCTCGTTCGATCGATGTGCCGCGCCCGATGGCCCGGTCAAGCCGTGCCATGACGAGGAGGAGAAGCCGTGCCATGACGAGGAGGAGAAGCCGTGCCATGACGAGGAGGAGAAGCCGTGCCGGGAGTCAATCGTTCGGACGTTCGGTGTCAGCGGTTCATTGAACAGAGCGGCCGCAGCCACGGCACCGATCGTTTGATTTCCGTCGCACAACCGCGGCCAATATTGTTGCCCCGTGTCGCAGGTGAATCGCGCCTGGAACGCAATAGACGAATCGGATGACGAAGTTCGGAACCCTCGACCTCGACCGCGGTCCCCGAAACGGTCTGGCGACGAGACGCTCCGGACGCCAGGCAATCCAAATGCGATCCGTCCACCGAACGCGCATCCACCGCTTGCAACGAAGTGTACCCTTGGCTACACTCTGTCGCCACAGTTGTAAAACCTTGCCCGTGCCACGGCGCGGACCAGGCCATCGGCTCTCGCGACAACCCAGGCGGCGACGCGATCGCCCCGCATTCGAGCAAACGCCAAACACATGAGCGAAGCCGCGTTACTCCGTTCCGAACCGGGCCCAGAGGCCGCGTCGCTGACCGGACGCGCCATGCGCGCGGGCCAGGCGGCGTTGCGCGGCGAGCGCAAGGGCGCGCGCGGGTTTCTGCCCTTTGTAGGCCCGGCGATCGTCGCCTCCGTCGCCTATATGGACCCGGGCAATTTCGCCACGAACATTCAGGCGGGCGCGCGGCACGGCTATACGCTGCTGTGGGTCGTTGTGGCGGCCAACCTGATCGCGATGCTGTTTCAGGCGCTGTCGGCGCGAATCGGCATTGTGTCGGGATACAGCCTCGCCACGCTGTGCCGCCTGCATTTCCCCCGGCCCGTCAGCCTGTCGATGTGGGTGGCGAGCGAAATCGCCGCGATGGCCACCGATCTCGCGGAAACCGTGGGCGCGGCCATCGGCCTCAGCCTGCTGACCGGCCTGCCGCTGATCCATGCCCTCACCCTCGCGATGATCCTCACCTGGGCGCTGCTCAGCCTGCAATCGCGCGGCTTCCGGCCGCTGGAATTGATTATCGCGGGCTTCGTCGGCATCATCGGGCTGTGCTATCTCATTGAGCTGGCAATCAGCCCGCCGGACTGGCGTTTGTTCGCCTGGCATGCAGTGGTGCCGGAATTGCGCGATGCCGACGCGCTGATGCTGGCCGTCGGCATCGTCGGCGCCACGGTGATGCCGCACGCGATCTATCTGCACTCGGCGTTGATGCCCGGCCGTATGCCCACCGCCTCGCCAGCCGAAACTGCGGCCGTGCTGCGCCGCTCCAACATCGAGGTCGTCGTGGCCCTGAGCTTCGCGGGCCTGGTGAACCTGGCGATGGTGACGATGGCCGCGTCGATGTTCCACGCCGATCACCCCGAAGTCGCGGAAATCGAAACCGCCTACCGGACCCTGTTGCCGCTGATGGGCGGGTTCGCGGCCATGGTGTTCATGGCCTCGCTGCTGGCGTCCGGCGTGTCCAGCTCGGTGGTCGGCACGATGGCCGGGCAGACGATTATGGGCGATTTCTTGACGTTTCGCACGCCGCTGTGGGTGCGCCGCGTGGTCACGATGGCGCCCGCGTTCGCGGTCGTCGCCTGGGGCGCGAATCCGACGCAGGCGCTGGTCGTGAGCCAGGTGGTGCTCAGCCTGGTGCTGCCGGTGCCGATGATCTCGCTCGCCGTCCTGGTTTTCCGGCCCGCCATCATGGGGGCTTTCCTGCCGGGACGGCTGACCCGCGCCGCGGCGATCGGGGGCACAGTGGTTGTGCTGGGGCTCAACATGGTGTTGTTGGCAGGCATGGCCGGGAGCTGACCCGGCCCCCGGTCCGGCCCTTGGCCCTGCCGTTCACGAGGATCCGGTCGCGCGCGATGGCAGACCCAACGTCCAGAACGATGCCGGGCGAACCGGAACAGGCGATCCGCTTCGGTAAAGCCCGCACGGCGCAATCCGGCGCGCTGCTGGAAGATTACGTCGAACTCATCTCCGACCTGCACGGCCAGAACGGCGAGGCCCGGCCCACCGACATCGCCCGCTGCCTTGGCGTTTCCCACGCCACCGTCATCAAAACCATCGGCCGCCTGAAGCGCGAGGGCCTGG
>JAYWAX010000450.1:0-4068 GCA_043782125.1 Acetobacteraceae bacterium
CATCGGCCGACCGTGCCGCCTGCGGTGGCGAGACGCAACCTCTTGCGCCATTTGAGCCAAGCGGGAACATAGGCGGCAACGAGGGAGCGAAGATCATGATCCACAGCCACGCCCAATGGGGTCCCACCGATCAAATCGGGGCCGGTAATTTTCTCACTTTAGAAAAGCGTCTCGCCGCGCTGGCCAGCGTGAAGCACGGGCGCGTGTACGATGTCAGCCACGAAATCTACATGGGCGCGCCGTACATGGCGCCAAACCAGACACCGTATCTGATGTCGATTTTCGGGTCCTGGCGCGACACCATCAAGCGCCGCCGCAAGACGGGCGCGACCAACGACGCGGGCACCAACCTGGAACGTGTCGAAATGACGATGCACGTCGGCACGCATATCGACGCGCTTGGCCACTTCTCTAAAGGCGACATGCTTTACAACGGCAACTGCGCTGCCGACGTGGTGACCGATTGGGGCCTGGACAAGTTGGGCATTGAGCACGCGCCGCCAATGATCACGCGCGGGCTGCTGTTCGATGTCGCGGGCGCCGATGGCGGGAAGCACCTCAACCCGGGCCGGGTGGTGACGCCTGACGATCTGAAACGCGCGGCCGAGACCGGCGGGTTCACCGTCCAGCCCGGCGACATCGCGATGATTCGCACCGGTTGGGGCCAGTATTTCGGCGTCGATAACGCGAAATATCTGGAAGGCGAGCCCGGTATCGATCTGCCGGGCGCGAAATGGCTCATCGATCAGGGAATTACCGCGATCGGCGCGGACAACATGGCAGTGGAGGTGCTGCCGAACCCCGACAAGACGATCATGATGCCGGTGCATCAACACTGCCTCGCCGAGGCGGGCGTCTATCTGATCGAGAACCTGATGCTGGAAGAACTGGCACGCGACCGCGTTTACACGGCGTGCCTGATCCTGCTGGCAACGAAGTTCCGGGGCGCCACGGGCTCGCCAGTGCGTCCGGTGGCGATGATTTAGGCCGGTTCGTCCCAGGGGTTGAGCACCTGAACGCCGGTTCGGAGGAAGTCCTGGACGTTGCGGGTCGCAACGCCCAGGCCGTGGACCAAGGCGGTGGCGGCGATAAGAACGTCGAGTTGGGGGTAAGTGTGGTTGGTCTTGCGCGCGTCCGCCGCAAGATGGCGCCATCGCAGCAAGACGGCTTCGTCGACCTCCAGAATCCGGGGGCCGAACCAGGCCAGGACGCCGTCCTGGAGCCACGCTTCCAGCTCGGCGCGGAAGGCGGGATCGGCGACGGTCTCGATCCCATAGCGTATTTCCGCGATGTTCACGCGACTGATAAAGCAGGCGACGCGCGGCACGCGTTCAGCCCAAAGGCGGACGGGCGGGGCGGTTCGCCGTCCCTTACGCAGTTCGGACAGTATGACGGTGCCGAGCAACCATCCCCGCGGCGTGGTCACGGTTCGAACACCAAGGGTTCGCGATCGGGGCCGCGTTCCCGCGTCGCATCGAAGCCGTCGAGGCGCGTGAAGGGCCCCTCTCCGAACAACGATGCCAGACTGCCGCTGGCTGCCGGTGCCAGCCGGGCGTATGTTTTCGCGGACAGGATCACGACCGCGTTCCGTCCGCGCACGCTGACATGCTGAGGCACGCCTTGTTCCGCCAATTTGACCACTTCGCTGAACCTCGCTTTGGCATCTTCCAATTTCCAGACCGTCGTTTCGGCCTGGGCGTTCGGACGTTTTATCGCGGACATGTTAACCAACCCTTACTAACCAGTCTGGTCAGATGATAATCTTTTGGTTTCCCCGCCGCAAGCAACATCATGGAATACTCTTGTGTTCTTCGATCCTGGCGCCCTTGATCCTGTCGGCCTGCGGCGCCGCGCCGTGCGGCGCCGGTTCCGGACACGCGGTTCGGGTCTACGACCTTTATTTCGGCCGCGCGGTCTCTGGCCGTGCCGAGGTCGGCGACAAGGAATGGCGGGATTTCCGCGACCAGGTCGTGACGCCCGCGCTGCCGAACGGCTATACCGTGCTCGACGGCCAAGGCGCCTGGATGAACCCGCGATCGCGGACAACCATTTCGGAATCGACCAAAATCCTTCAGGTCGCGCTGCCCGATGCGCCGGAGAGCCTCGCCATCGTTAACCGTATCCGTGCCGCCTGGCAGAAACGTTTCCGCCAATACGTGGTCGGCATGACCGTTTATCCCGCATGCGGCGCGTTTTCCCCCCCGGACGCTCCGTGAGGTCCAATCGGGCGACGGTTTTTTGAACGGGACGGGTGGACTGACCACCCGTCCCGTGTCCCATCAGGCGCGAACCAGTTTCCCGGGACGCGCGCCGGTTTCCTCGCCGTTTTCGAAAACCGGTACGCCGGACACGATCGTCGCAGTGTAACCGTCGGCGCGCTGCACCAGCCGCTTACCGCCGGCGGGCAGATCGTAGCGCATCTCAGGATGGTGAATGCGCAGTGCCTGGTGATCGATGACGTTCACGTCGGCCTTCTTGCCCACTTCCAGTCGTCCGCGGTCCTTAAAGCCAAAGTAATCCGCCGTCTCGCTGGTCAGGCGTTTCACCACGAATTCCAGCCCGAAGCGCGGTCCGCGGCTGCGATCGCGCGCCCAGTGCGTCAGCATGTAGGTCGGAAGACTGGAATCGCAGATCAGACCGCAATGCGCGCCGCCATCGCCCAGACCCAAGAGAGTCGCGGGGTCGGCGATCATTTCGCGCACGACGCCATGATCGCCATGGACATAGTTGGTGATCGGATAAAACAGCATCCGCCCGCCATCGCCACCGATGAGGTAGTCGTAACAAAACTCCTCGGGCGACAGATTGGTCTTCGCGGCCATGGCCTCGATGGATTTGCTGTATTCCGGTTCGTAATCGGGGTTGTCGCCCAATACGTACTGTCGATCGAACCGTTCTGCGATCGGACGTTGCAAGGGCGGCATGACGTCCAGCAGCGCTTCCGAGGTAGCCTCGGCGAGGATTTTTGCCCGCAGCGACGGATCGCGCAGCCGCGCCAGCCGTTCCGCGACCGGAAGATCCTTCAACGCCGCGAAACTGGGCCGCGCGGCAAAGGGAGTCAGCGACGTCGTCAACCCTAGAAGAATGCCGACCGGACGGCCCGCGATCTGCGCGGTCACATGCGCGCCCTGAACGCGCGCCTTACGCACGCCGTCCATGATCCGGCGCCACCGGCCCGGATCGGAATTACGGTCCGTCAGCAGAAACCAAAAGGGACGGCCGGTCTCCTTCGACATCCGGGTGATCCAGTCGAATTCGGCGTCCTCGTCGTCGAAATCGCTGGCCATTCCGAAAGTCCCGCGCTTCGTGCGGGCCATGGCGCGGCCGATCCCCAGCAGTTCCATTTCCTCGGCATTATATCCCGGCACCAGCCTGCCGCTGGTCGTTTTGTGCTGGACCGTGCGCGAGGTCGTGAAACCGAACGCGCCGGCGCGGATCGCCTCTTCGGCCAGGCGGCCCATTTCGGCAATGTCGTCTGGCGTCGCCTGTTCCCGGCGCACCGCGCGATCGCCCATGACATAAACACGCAACGGATGATGAGGAATCTGCGCCGCGACGTCGATCGCGCGGGACCGGCGTTCCAGCGCGTCGAGGTAATCCGGGAACGTTTCCCAGTCCCACTTCAACCCCTCCGCCAGCGCGATGCCGGGGATGTCCTCGACGCCTTCCATCAGATCGATCAGGCAATCATGGTCGCGCTTGCGCACCGGCGCGAAGCCGACACCGCAATTGCCCATCAAAATGGTGGTGACGCCATGCCAGGACGACGGCGCGAGCACCGGATCCCACGTCGCCTGCCCATCGTAATGAGTATGAACATCGACCCATCCGGGCGTCACAATCTGTCCGCCCGCGTCGATCTCCCGCTTCCCCGGCCCAGCCTTCCCGCCCACCTGGGCGATCGTGCCGCCGTCGATGGCGAGATCGCCGGTGAACGCCGTATCGCCGTTTCCATCGACGATCGTGCCGCCGCGGATGACAATGTCATGCATCGTATGATTTCCTGAACGTGGTATCATCGACTCTGAACCGGCGGCGGCAGTTGTGCAAGCACGACGCCGCAAGACG
>JAYWAX010000451.1:0-4066 GCA_043782125.1 Acetobacteraceae bacterium
GTTGCCTTTAACCAAGAACCCTTCGTCCCCGGTGTGCGGCCGCGCCGGCCCCTGCCCTGAAGGTCCCAACCATTCCACATCCGTCATGGTTCGGCTTGACCGGACCATCGGAAGCGGCACCGGCGTTGCCTTTAACCAAGAACCCTTCATCCCCGGTGTGCGGCCGCGCCGGACCCTGCCCTGAAGGTCCCAACCATTCCACATCCGTCATGGTTCGGCTTGACCGGACCATCGGAACCGGCACTGGCGTTGCCTTTAACGAAGAACCCTTCGTCCTCGATCCGCAGTCGCCCCAGCCCATAACAAATAAGCAACGACTGGCCCCCCGCACGTCAACGCGCCGTTCCCCTAACCCCGCGTTGCCTCCGGCCGGAACCGCACCCCCGCCCGCGCCAGCCCGCCCCCCAGCCCAATCGGCGTCCCGTCGGCCCGCCAGCACGCCGCGCCTTCCAGCGTACCGTCCTCGGAAAACCGAATCGCGCTCATGCCGCCTGCGACATTGCCGACGCGCGCCACCGCATGCCCGCGCGCCGCGAGGTCCCGATATACCGCCTCTGGCACCCCGGCCTCGATTTCCAGTCGATGGCCCTGGGTCCAGATCCGCGGCGCCTCCACTGCTTCCTGCAAACTCATGCCGTGATCGATCAGATTCGATAGCGCCTGCATGACCGACGGGAAAATTCGCAACCCGCCCGGCAACCCCAACGCGAACACCGGCTTGCCGTCGCGCAGAGCGATGACCGGCGACATGGAAGATGTCACGCGTTTCCCCGGCGCGATGGAATTGGCGCGTCCCGGATGCGGATCGAAAACAAACATATAATTGTTGGGGATCATTCCCGTTCCCGGCACAATGTAACGTGCCCCGAACAAACTGTTGATCGTCTGGGTGCTCGCCACAATATTTCCCAACCCATCCGCGATCGTCAAATGTGTCGTATGCCCGCCGCCATCGCCTGGGGAGACCTCCGCACACCAACTCCGGGCCTGTCCCATTTCGATCCGTTGCTGCCTGCTGGCCGCATATCCCTTGTCCAGCAACATCTGCACCGGCACGTTTACAAACGCCGGATCGGCCGTCGCCGCCGCGCGATCCGCGAAGGCGATTTTCAACACCTCCGCCAGTAGATGCAGCGTATCCGCCGATCCGAATCCGAGCCCGCCGATATCGAAACCCTCCAAAATATTCAACATCTGACAAATATGCAGCGGCCCCGACGATGGCGGTGGCGGTCCCACGATCTCGAACCCCCGGTACGTCCCCCGAATGGCATCCCTTGCGATCGTCCGGTAACGGCTTAAATCCTCTTGCGAGACATATCCGCCGTCCCGTGCCATATGTTCCACGTAATGCCGTCCCAGAGACCCTGTATACAGAATCTCCGGCCCCTGCTTCGCGATGGACCGCAAGGTCTCCGCGTAATCCCCGGTGACAAGGCGCGCGCCCGCCGCGATTGGCGCCCCGCCCGGAAGATACAATTTGGAAATTTCCGGATCGCGCGCCATGTCATCGGCGCAGTCCGCCACGCACTCGCTCAGATACGGCGTCACCCGGAACCCGCGCGAAGCATGGCGGATCGCCGGTTCCATCGCGTCGGCCAGGGAAAACGTCCCGAACCGCGCCAGCGCCTCGCACCACCCCATCAGATTGCCCGGCGTCGCGACCGACGACGGACCGATTGCGTTCTTCCGGTCCAGAGTATCCATCGCCCCAGGCGCCGCGTCCGGATCGGGGATATACGTCGCGGCGCCCGTGGCGAGCGGCGCCATGCTCTGATTGTCGATCACCTCGTGCTGCCCATTGGCGAGGCGGATATGCGCCATGCCGCCGCCGAGAACGCCGGTCATCATCGGCTCAACCACCGACAGCGTGAAAAACGCCGCGATCGCCGCGTCGATCGCGTTGCCGCCCGCCGCCAGCATTTCCGCGCCCGCGGCGGAAGCCAGCGGATGGTTCGTCACCACCATGCCCCGGCGCCCGGTGGCGGGGTGCTTTTCGGTTTCGAACACGGTGCCGGCGCGGGCGCGCCAATCCGAGGGTTTCATGCGGGCCGTTCTCCTGGACGATGCCGCAGCATCGCCCAGAGCACGCGGTCTGGGAAGACTCCCGGAAGTTACAACACAGAAACGCCCGCCAGCGTGCAGTCTGCGCCGTCGCGCCCGGACCCGTCACCGGGCCGCGGGCGCGCGCGGCAAAGCTGGGAAAAACCTATGTCCCGATCCCGCCCAAAGCCAGATATTTGACCTCCAAATAATCCTCGATCCCGTACTTCGACCCCTCGCGCCCGAGCCCCGATTGTTTCACGCCGCCGAACGGCGCTTCGGCGGTCGAAATGATTCCCTCGTTGATCCCGACAATGCCGTATTCCAATGCCTCGGCCACCCGGAAAATCCGCCCTATGTCGCGCGCGTAAAAATACGAGGCCAGGCCGAAATCGGTATCGTTGGCCATGCGGATCGCGTCGTCCTCGGTCGTAAAACGAAACAAGGGCGCGACGGGGCCAAACGTTTCCTCGCGGAAGATCAAAGCCTCGGCTGAAACGTTGGCGAGAATGGTGGGTTCGAAGAACGTGCCGCCAAGCCGATGCCGTTTCCCGCCGGTGACGATGGTCGCGCCCCGTGCCACCGCGTCGGCGATGTGTTCTTCCACTTTCGCGACGGCGCCGGCGTTGATCAGCGGCCCCTGGCTGACGCCGTCCTCCATGCCGTTGCCCACTTTCATCGCCTCCACTGCCATTTTCAGCTTCGCGGCGAAGGCGTCGTAAACGCCATCCTGCACCAGGATGCGGTTGGCGCAGACGCAGGTCTGTCCGGTATTGCGGAATTTGCTGCCCATCGCCCCCACGACGGCGGCGTCGAGGTCGGCGTCGTCGAACACGATGAACGGCGCGTTGCCGCCCAGTTCCATGGAGGTTTTCTTGATCGTGGGCGCACACATCGCCAGCAGTTTCGCGCCAACCTCGGTCGATCCCGTGAACGATAATTTACGGACTTTGGGGTTCGCCGTCAGTTCCTCGCCCATCGGGCCGGAAGGTCCGGTCAGGACGTTGCACACGCCCGCTCGCATCCCGGCCCGTTCCGCCAGCACGGCGATGGCCAGGGCCGAGAACGGCGTCTGGCTCGCGGGCCGGATCACGCCGGTGCAGCCGGCAGCCCAACCGGGACCGGCCTTGCGGGTGATCATGGCGGCGGGGAAATTCCAGGGGGTGATGGCCGCGAAAACGCCAATCGGTTCTTTCAGCACAAGGATGCGGCGGCCCTTGGCGTTTTGCGGGATCGTGTCGCCATAGATACGAAGTGACTCGTCGGCGAACCATTCGATGAAGCTGGCGGCGTACCCGATTTCGCCCTTTGACTCGGTCAGCGGTTTGCCCTGTTCCGCCGTCATGATGGTCCCAAGATCGTCCGCGTTCGCCAGCATCAGGCCGGCCAGGCGTTGCAGGATGGCGCGGCGTTCCTTGGCCAGCATGGCGCGCCAGGCGGGGAAGGCGCGGTGCGCGGCTTCGATGGCGCGGCGGGTTTCGGCGGTGCCCATGGCGGGAACCTCGCCAATGGCTTCGCCGGTGGCGGGATTCTTGACCATGATGGTCTTGCCGTTGTCGGCCTCGACCCATTTGCCGTCCAGGCAGTTGGCCTGGCGGAACAAGGTCGGATCTTTCAGCGGCAACGGCGCGATGGGGTTCAGCATGGCTGTTCTCCTGTCCCTGGAACCGGATGGAGGATAGCAATTGTCCGCCATGCTGTCAGCGCCCGCCATCCGGATGATCCGGATGGAGCAAGCCCTCCTCAGACCGCCCCCTCTTCAGGGCCGCCCGTGCCGCGCCGGTCCGCGTCATCAGCCAGCGCGCCGCGGCCTCGCCGTCGGCCTGATCGACGAACGCCATGTTCACCAGATTCGCCGGTGCGACCCGGATGTCAGGCCAGGGCGGCGCGGATCAGGGTGTCGTAGTGCCCGGCGAGGTCGCGCAACGCGGCGGCGCCATCGCCCTGGAACGAGGAGCCGTGCATCAGCGCCAGTGTCTCCGGCGCCAGCGCGGCCAGGCGGCGCAGCGTGGCGCCGGTCAGC
>JAYWAX010000452.1:0-4063 GCA_043782125.1 Acetobacteraceae bacterium
CGGACTGGGTTTCGGCGGCTGGATCGCCGCGGAAATGGCCGCCTGCGCGCCATCCGATACACGGCGTTTGATCCTGGCGGGCGCCATGGGTGTCAAACCGCCCACCGGAGACATCCTGGACCAGGCGCTGGTCAGTTATATCGACTATATCCGCGAAGGCTTCCACGATCCCGGCGCCTTCGAACGCAATTACGGCAAGGTCCTGACCACGGAACAACTGGTACAATGGGATTTGTGCCGCGAAATGTCGTTCCGCGTCGCCTGGAAACCCTATATGTATAACGATTCTCTGCCGTATCTTCTGCGCGGCATTCAGGCAAAATCTCTGATCGTCTGGGGCGACGACGACCGCATTGTCCCCGCCAGCGCCGGCGATCTTTATGCCGCCCGACTGCCCAACGCGCGGCGCGAAACCATCGCCAACGCGGGACATCTGATCGAAATGGAACAGCCCGCCGCCCTTGCGGACCTGATCGCCAACTTCATCGCCGCCCCTTGAAATCCGGCACCGGAGACCGACCATGCACCTGATGTATTTCACCGAGCAGCCGATGAAAGACTACCCGGTCGAGGCCGGGAACGATACCGGCTTCACCTCGTTGTTGATGTCGAACAAACACTTCGACCCCATAGTGGGCAGCCGCCTGTATAACGAATTCCTCGAAAACTACGTCTACGCCGAGGAAATGGGCGTCGACGGCATCATGCTGAACGAACATCACAACGCCCCCTTCTGCATGCAGGCGAAGGCGAACGTCTTCGCCTCCCTTCTCGCCGGGGTCACCAACCGCGTTAAAATCGTGCTTTTGGGCAATCCCCTTCCGCTGTCGGACAATCCCGTTCGCCTCGCGGAAGAACTTGCGATGATCGACATGGTTTCCAAGGGCCGTCTGGTGTCGGGCTTCGTGCGCGGCGGCGGTCAGGAACAACTCGCGACGAACGCCAATCCCGCGTACAATCGGGAGCGCTTCCAGGAAGCGCACGATTTGATCGTGAAAACCTGGACCGTTCCTGGACCGTTCCGATGGGAAGGCAAACATTACCACCAGCGCGTCGTCAATCCCTGGGCTTTGCCGCTGCAACAACCGCACCCGCGCATCTGGATCCCCGGCGTCATCAGCCACGAAACGATCGTCTGGGCTGCCCAACACGGCTACCCGTACATTGCGCTGAACACCTCGATTGAAGATACCAAGAAAATCTGGGCCCGGTACGACGCCGCCGCCGCCGAAGTGGGCTACACTCCCGGCCCGGAAAATCGCGGCTATCTTATCCGCTGCCACGTCGCGGAAACCGAGGAAGCCGCGCTGGCCAGCGCACGCCAGTTCCTTTGGATGGACGGCGAATTCACCGGCCGCCTGAAACCCGTCTGGGCCAGTCCCTCCGGCTATTTCTCGCCGTCGTCGCGCGAAACTTTTGTGAATTTCATCGCGGGCCAAAGCGCCTCGCCGTCCCGCCCGCGCAAGACCTTCGAACAACAGGTCGCCGATCTTCAGATCATCGCGGGCACGCCGGACCAGGTTGTCGCGTCGTTGCGTAAAATCATGACCGAGACCAGGCCGGGCATCATGGCCTTCTGGGGCAACGATGGCCGCATGAGCCAGGTGGACGCCCGCACCTCCATCCGTCTTCTGGGCCAGGAAGTCATGCCCGCCTTGCGCGAAACTGCCAAAGAACTCGACCTGAAATGCCCCTTCGAGGCCAATATGCCCGTCAGCCGCGCCTGGGCCGAAGCCCAGACGGCGCGGGCGGCGGAGTAACGTTCCGCGCCACCCGCGCGGCACGGATTTTCCGTTCGCCGTGCCCGCCTGTCCTCACCCGTCAGGATCGCTGACCGGTGCGGTTGGGTTCACCCTTTTGGCGAGCCGGCGAAACATTCCGCGCGGCGTGGGAGGGACCAGCCGCTCGGTTCGGGCGATGCCCAGGTAGAACTGGTTCTCCAGCGGCCGGTTGCACGAGGAGTCCGGAGGCGGCGGCTAAGGAGACGCCCAATGATTAACGAATCGATCGGTCCAAACGATCTCGTCATGGTCCGCGAAGGCGGACCATCCGCGCCTTTTGCCAATCCAGCACCGCAAATCGTGGATGGTCCGCCTTCGCGGACCATGACGGGGTGTGCCTCAAATGGAGCGGTTATTCGTGAGCATCGCCTAAGGAGACTCGCCGGATGGTCGACAGGCCGGATAAACGGCCGCTCCGGCGGCGGCGCGAAAACGACGCCCCTCGGCACCAAGGGCCGATCATGCCAGCCAGAATGGAATGATACGGCGTCCGCCCAGAACGGTGAATTTTCGGTGGCGTCTGCGTGCAGCAACGACCGGTATTCACGATATTCGCGAACGCCCGGGTTGACCCAGGCCGAGCTGTGAGTCAACGATAACGCACGCGGCCCGTTCGGGCCGTATGGAGGCCACGCCAGCAATGCAGACCTACCTTTTCGACGACCGCAACGTCATTTGGCAGACGGTGGAACCCCTTGGCGCGCGGATACACGTGCTCGCGGTGGACGACGTGCGCGGAATTGCGGACGTGCTCATCCAATTTCAGCCGAACACGCCGGGCAAACTGCACCGGCACGTGTGCGACTTCAGCACCCTGGTTTTACAGGGAGAATTGCAGTTCTGGCGTCCGGACGGGTCTTTTAAGGAGGTGCGCACCGCCGGGAGCTACGTGAAGGGTGCTGCCAACGGCGATCCGCATCTGGAGGGCGCCGGCGATCAAATGGCCATTGTGCTGTTCAGCTTCCGCGGCAGCACGGGCGACATGATCCTGTATTTGGACGAGGCCTCGAACGTGTCGGCCCGCCTCGGTTTCCCGGATTTCAAGGCGGTGCTGGCCCAACAGGTCGCCTCGGGCGCGACCGCGAAGCTGGGTGCGCGCGCGGCCTGACGCAAAAATTCGCCAGGGCGCGGCGCGTCTCGCCCCCGGCGCCACGAGCCGCCACGCCCGCGCTTAAAACAAATGCCGCAGCGGACGGAAGAAATTCAAGACATCGGTTGCCAGTGCGGCGGGCTGTTCCATCGCGGCGAAGTGGCCGCCCTTTGGCATCTCCGTCCATCGCCCGATGTTGGTATAGACCTTCTCGGCGATCGAGCGCGGCGGACGGCGGTTTTCCCTGGGAAACGCGGCATACCCCGTGGGCACATCCACTGTCATGCCGTGCGGGATTGGCCAGGGGCCATGCAGGCGATCGTAATACGGCCAGAACGACGAGCCGATCGCGCCGGTGAACCAATAAAGCGAGATATTCGCGAGCAGGCGGTCGCGGCTCACCGCCGTTTCGAAATCGCCCGCATGATCGGTCCATCTATAGAACTTCTCGGCGATCCAGGCCGCGAGGCCGGCCGGTGAATCCGTCAGTCCGTAAGCCAGGGTTTGCGGACGCGTCCCCTGGATCTGGATGTAGCCGGTCTCTTCCTTGGTCCAAAGCCGGACCTGGTCGGCGTAGACTTTTTCATCCGCCGTCAAATTGGCGGACAGCGGACGGCTCGGGTCGAGCGCCAGCATGTTGAGGTGAATTCCAACGAGTTTGTCCGGATGGCGCACCCCCAGGGCGGAACATGTGAAGGCGCCCCAGTCGCCGCCCTGCGCGGCGAATGTCCGATAGCCCAGTACCTGCGTCATCAGGGCGGCGAAGCAGTCAGCCATGTCGGCGATGTTGAACCGCTTCTGATTGGCCTGAAACGACAAGCCGTAGCCCGGGAGGGATGGCGCGATCACGGTGAACGCATCCTTGGCGTCGCCGCCGAAGCGCGCGGGATCGGTCAGGCGTGGAATGATGTCCATGAACTCGAACACCGATCCGGGCCAGCCATGCAGCAGCAGCAGGGGTTTCGGATCGGGCCCCTGCCCCGGCACATGCAGGTAGTGCAGATCGATACCGTGCAGCGGCACTTTGAACTGTGGAAATGCGTTCAGTTGTGCCTCCTGCGCGCGCCAGTCGAACTTATCCCGCCAATACGCCACAAGCTCGCGCAGATAGCCCAGGTCGGTGCCATAGGACCAGGGCGACGCGGGTGCCTGATCGGGGAAACGCGTACGGGCGAGGCGCGCGTGCAAATCG
>JAYWAX010000453.1:0-4032 GCA_043782125.1 Acetobacteraceae bacterium
GTGCGAGGCGCTTGGCAAAACCTGCGCTGATGGCAGTTGCGTCGTGCTGCTGAATCACGGATTGCTGGCCTTCGGGCCGACCCTGCATGGCGCGCTGCATCGTCTGTACATGCTGGAACGGTCGTGCGAACTGGAAGTGATGGCGCGCACCATGACCGGGCAGATCGCCCCGATCGAGGCGTATGTTATCGATAAGGCAGCGGAACGTTACAAGCGCATCCGTGTGACCGAGGCTTACGGCAAGAACGAATGGCTCGGCCTGGTGCGGACGGTGGAACGCAAGGGCGCCGATTTCCGCCGCTGACGGTCGGGATTCGTCGCGTTTGCGAAATGGGAAAATTTGCCGATTATTTCGCGTCTTCCGTGTTCTGGATGACGCGAAACTTCAGTGCCCGACATCGGTATCGCGAGGCTTGAGGTCCGCCGCCGTGCGGACCTCGACGGCCGGGTTGGCGCGGTAGGCATCGCCGTCGTTGCCGGGGCGCATAATGCGCTCGTTCTGGATGCGGTAAGGCCGGCGTTCATTCAGCCGGTCGGTTCGGGAACAGATTGATTTCGCCTGTTCGAAAAGATGACACATCGCCAGACCCGCTCCGCGTCATGGCCCGCCCCCGAGCGGGCCATCGGGCGCGGTACTCCATCGCGGATGTGGCCGCGATACACTGCGGAAAGCGCCTCTCGCCTGACGGCCCGGTCGAGCCGTGCGGGAGAAGCCGTGCCGAGAGTCAATCGATCCCGTCGGGCGATGACGTGGGGAGTCGCTGTGACGAGCGACGGTCGGTCCGATCCCGCGCCCGTTCAGAACCCGCCGACGCCGGTATGGCGGCCCGACGTGTCGTATGGCCAGAGCAATCCGTGTACCCGGTAAAAATTCTCGCAGTAATTCGGGTTCGGCAGATAGACTCCGTGGCCCACGTCGATCGCCAGGAAGTGATCGGCCATTTTCACGCCCGGGTTTTTTGCCGTGTTCAGGAAGTCGTCCTGACAACCATGTTGGATCCGGGTTATCAGGAATTTGTTCATTTCCCGCACCAGATGCGTCGCCTCGGGCGACCAGGCGCCCGAGGAGGCGCCGTGTTCCAGGGCGGAAATGTAGATTTTCCGATACCTTTCGCCATCGTGGCGCCACACGCTCATCATGTCGTAATCTGACACCATCAGGTTGCCATGCGCGCCGGCGACTGTTCCGGTTGCGTTTGTCTTGGCTTTCGTGGCCCAGGTTTTGGCGGGGAGATCGCCGTGGAAGGCGGCGGCGTTGCGTTTGGGGCAGCGCATGACGATCAGCAGTTTCTCCGCCGCAGTAAAGCGGCGCAGATGCATGATGTCGCGGGCGTCCATGCCTGATTCATGCATCAGGCGGACGTCCAGCCCGTCCGCACCGGCGCCAGCCGCCGCATTGGCTTTATCGCGGATACGGTCGTCGAGACCGCCCTGGCTCATGTGAAGTCCGGACATCGGGTACCTCGCTTTGTTTGCGAAACGATACCGGATGCCCGCAAACCGGTGCAACAAAAATCCGCCGTTGTTTCACTTGTGCGTGTGAACGCCGCCCATGCCGCCCATGCCGCCCATGCCTTCCACGTTCACGGTTATCGTCATGTCCGGGGCGTGTTCGAATTTCAGGGTCAGCGGGAAGGCGTCGCCCGCTTTCAGCGGCGCTTTCAGACCCATCAGCATCACGTGATAGCCACCGGGCGCGAGGGTCACGGGTTTGCCCGGCTCCAGCGCCAGCGCGGGCACCGGGCGCATCTTCATGATGCCTTTATCGTCGATGGTTTCGTGCAGCTCCGCCGATGCGGCGACGGGGGACGCGAAACCGGTGAGTTTGTCGCCCGTTCCCTTGACGGTGAGCACCATAAAAGCGGCGCCGTTCTTGGCCGCGCCGGCGGAGGCGCGCGCCCAGGGATGGTCGATTTGAAAGGCCGGGGTGTCGCCGGCGGCGATCAGGAGCAGCAAAGCGGGCAGGAACAGTAAACGCATGGGAACCTCCTTCAGGCGCGTTGGCGGTTGAGCCAGGCGCGGATAACAGTCAAATCGGCGGCGCCCGTGGCGGACCGGGCCGGGGACATCGCGCCGCGCGCGAGCTTTGGGCGCGGAAAATCCGCAACCGTCGTTCGGGGCGATCTCATCGCAGGGCAAACCTGACCGGGATCACCATGATCACGGGATTGCCCGGCAGTTCCGGGGGAGGGGCGGGCAGGGGAGCGGCTCTGGGTACCAGCGCCAGAGCCTCGGCGTCCAGCGATGCGATCCCGGAACTCCGTTCCAACTGCGCTGACACGACGGCACCGGCGCGATTTAGGGCCACCCGGAGATAGGCGACGCCCTGTTGTTGATTGAGACGGGCCTCGCTGGGGTAGCGCTTTGCTCCTTGCAGCCGGGCCATCACCTGCCCTTGCCAGGCGGGCACCGCGTTGGAGGGCGGCGCCGCGGATGGTGCTGCGATGGATGGCACCGCAGTGGATGGCGGGCGAGGTGCCGGCACTGGCGGTGCCGTCATCGGGGCCTGGGTTGCCACCGTCGCTGGCGGCGTGTGCCCCATCGGGCGATCGACCAGCTTTTCTCGTGACGGTTCCCGCTGAACGGCCGGTTGCGAGCGCGGCGGTGGCTTGACGGGCACAGGTCTTGGCGCGGCTACCGGCGCAGCCACCGGCGGGGGCGGGGGCGGGGGCGGTGGCACGGTGGCGGCGGGCGTCGGGATCGCGACGGACGAGGGGGCCGGGAGGGCGAGAGGCCCAGGTTCGGGAGGCCCAGGTTCGAGAGACGCGGTTTTGGGAAACGCGGGATCGGGCACCGGCGGCCCAGGCGGGTCAATAGCCTCCGCTTCGGGCGCGGCGGGCTTCGCTGACGCTGCCTGGGGAGGCGGTGGTTCGGGCACAGCCGGCAGGTCAATCGAGATCGCGGGCGGCGGGGACAGATCGAGCGGACGCGCGGCGGGCCAGTGCGCCGCGAACCACCCGGCCGTGCCATGCAGGCTCAGTACTGCGGCGCAGCAGATGGACCATAGAAATACGGCGCCGGGCGTTCCCGCGCGGGTTCCGCCCGCGTGAAAAACGGCCAGGCGGGACTCCGCTGCGCCATCCAGGTCTGGCCGCGAGGTATTGGATGGCTCGGCTGCCGGGTTGGTCAGCGCGGCGAAGCCCCCCGGCGCGGAGCGAAGGATATCGACGGTCATCGGACAGCGTCCCCGGGCGCCTGCTCTGGGCGCGCCTGACCTGGAGTCGAGCCGGGTGGCACCGAAGAGGCCGGGACCGAGGACGCCGGGGCGGAGGAAGCTGAACTCTCCGGTGGCAGCCCGCCCCGATCCAGCCCCACCAGTGCGATTTTCAGATATCCGGCGGCGCGCAGCTCGTTCATCGTCCGCATCAACGTGTCGTAATCGACCGTCTTATCGGCCCGCAGGAACACGCGTTGGTCCTTGTTCCCGCCGGACACGCGGTCCAGCGCCAGGCCCAATCCGCCCTCGGGCACCGGCGTATCGCCAATCGACAAGGCGTGGCTGGCCCGAATGGTCAGGTAAACCGGCGCATCCGGGCGGAGCTGACGGGCTGCGGTGGAGGCCGGGAGATCGACCGCGATATCCACCGTTGCCAGCGGCGCTGCCACCATGAAAACAATCAGCAGCACCAGGATGACGTCGATGAAGGGGGTGACATTGATCTCGTGGTTGATCTCGAGATTGCCGCTGTCCCGGCGGAGCCGGATTGCCATGACGATCAGCCCTCCGCAGCGGGCGGGCGGGTGGGCGGGCCAGCGGGCGACAGAGCGGGCGGGCGGGCGCGGCCAAGGCTGAGGTCGCGGGACACCAGGCGCAGGACGGCGGCGGCGGTGTCGGCGGTCTGGGCTCGGCACCCCGCGATCTGCCGGGCGAAGCGGTTGTAGATCGTCACCGCCGGGATCGCGGCGATCAGACCGCAGGCGGTGGCCAGCAAGGCCTCGGCGATGCCCGGCGCGACCACGGCCAGGTTGGTGGTCTGGGAACGGGAAATGCCGATGAAGCTGTTCATGATGCCCCAGACCGTGCCGAACAGG
>JAYWAX010000454.1:0-4026 GCA_043782125.1 Acetobacteraceae bacterium
GAGTTCGTGGGTCCAGGCGTCCCTTGGCTGCGCATGCAGCATCCAGTAATTCTCTGCGATCGACGCGGGATCGAGAATCCGCTGCTCCGATTTGCGGGATTCATATTGGTCTGGCGCGCGGGAACGAGTCCAGTCCGTATCGATCGCGCCGTCGACGACGACATGGGCGACGTGAATGCCCAGGGGTCCCAGTTCGCGCGCCATGCTCTGCGCCAACGCGCGCAAAGCGTGTTTGCCGCCCGCGAAGGCAGAAAATCCGGAACCGCCGCGGACAGAGGCGGTGGCGCCGGTGAACAATATCGTCCCGCGGTTTCTGGGCGCCATGACCCGCGCCGCCTCCCGCCCGTTCAGGAAACCGGCCAGCGCGCACATTTCCCAGACCTTCGTGTAGATGCGCAGAGTCGTTTCGCGGATGGGAAAGCGAACATTGCCGCCGACATTGAACACCAATACCTCGATGGGGCCGATCTCGCGCTCGATCGTGGCGAAGAGGCCGATGACCGGGTCCTCGCGACGGGCATCGCATCCGAAGGCATGGGCCTCGCCGCCGTCCTGCTCGATCTGGCGGACCAGCGGCGCCAATTTATTGGCGGTGCGGCGGGTGAGGCAGACCGTGTAGCCTTCGCGCGCGAACCGGCGGGCGATGGCGCCGCCCGTGGCGTCGCCCGCGCCGGCGATCAGGGCGATTTTCTTGTCGGACATGGGTTTGGTTCCGCCGCGATGGGGGGCGGACGGTGGGCGGAGGCGGGAGATGTGTCAATCTGGACCCGGACATCGTTTGGCGCCAAATCTCCGGCGATCGGTTGTGGACAGGTTGGTCTTGTGCCGGGTTGGCCGATTGGAGGCAGTTCGATGCATCCCGTTCACATTGGCCAGGTCACGGCCACGTTGGGGGCTGAGGAATCCGGAGGCGGCTTTGGCCGGGGGCGCGTGGGTGGTGCCGGGGCAGACGGCGGTTGTTGGGGGTGGCGGGTTGAAGATCGCACGACCGCAAAGCGGTGAAGTTTGTCAGTCGAGCGCCCTGGGCTTATTTCTCGACTTCGAGAAAGCCGCTTGACGTTTTCCGCAGTTTTACCATGTTGTCCGGATGGACCGTCGAGACAAAGCGCCGACGGCACCGAAGCCGGCCGCCTGGCTGGCAAGCCATAAGGACGATATGTCCGCGATGCCCGCACCGGAGAGAGTACCCTTTGCCCATCGATTCGGCGTGGAACAACTGTTCTTATCGCCGAACACAAACCATACTCGTACCCACAAAGTTCAAATTTCGCTCGAGGCACAATTCCGTGAGAAAAAAATCCACCAAACCCGTCGATCCAGAGAAGTTTCTCCCCCTGCCTTGGCAAACTCAAGGCAATTCAGAGTATCAAAGCGGCGATACGATATTCGCGCAAGGCGATATCGCGTCCGACGTCTTCTTCATGAAAGCCGGAAGAGTGACTGTCTCCGTCGTTTCGAAAACCGGAAAGGAAGCGATCATCGGCATGGTGTCGGCAGGTCACTTTTTTGGCGAGGGCATACTCACCGGTCAACTCATGCGTATCGCGACTGCCGTTGCCACGGAACATTGTACGATCATCCGGATCTCCAAATCGGTTCTCTTCAACTACCTGAGGGACGATGCGGAGTTTTCCCGGGTGTTCATGAACCACATCCTGCTTCGCAATGTTCGCATGGAAGCCGACCTGGTCGATCATCTTTTCAATTCCAGCGAAAAACGCCTCGCCCGGACGCTGCTTCTGTTGTGCAATTTCGGCAAGGAAGGATACCCCGAAACCGTTATCCCCGAGATAACACAGGCGACACTCGCGGAGATGATTGGCACAACACGCTCCCGGGTCAGCTACTTCATGAATAAATTCCGGAGGTTAGGGTTTATCCAGTACAACGGAAAACTGCATGTTCACTCATCGTTGCTGAATGTCGTCCTGCACGATGAAAACTGACCTAAAGCAAATTTAACTGCCTTAAAAAATCGAACGCATTGGCCGTGGCATGAGCAATATTGACCATACACGCTGCCTCCCGATTGCTAACCTGCAAAAGACATAAGGTCTTGCCAGGGAGACAATTGAATGACCCAACCCAGACATGAAGGCTTTTCGGGCACGCCGGAGAAGTAATCGACGGGACCGCGGATACCGTCGCAGCCAATGCGACAGCGCGCGGTTACACCCATCGAACCCAGGCCAACGACGCCGGCAATCCTCTCCGGGCCGTGGCCGTCAGCGTTCCGCAACCCCGTAGCACGGGAATATCCGCTATGAAAATATCGTGGGTTACAACAGAGGATAATACGATGTTCGCGACCGCGACGAGCCCCGATACCGATGATACATTTCATATGGTTATCGAAAAACTTCCAGCGGAAAATGGTTGGGACTGGATCGCATGGAAGTCCGGACGGCCGAAGTTACAGAAAGCTGGAATCGCACTCTCTCTAAAACTCGCCACGGCCTTCACCCAGAAGGCCGCCGGAGAACTTTTCATGCGTCAGATATCTGAATATAGTACGGCAAACAAAAAGGAAACCGACATCGAACAGTCACTGATATCGGACGACTTTCGAATCGCCGCGGAACGCGCGCGCGAAGTATGGGGAAATAAAATCTGGAATCAGATCAGCACTCGCGAGCAATGCGAAGCCATCTACAAAGAAATTCGCGCCATGGACAAAGAGCGCGCGGCTTTACCGAAAAAGGAAACCACGCACTGAACACGTTCGCCGCCCATCGAGGCGTGAACTGAGCGGTGCTTCCAACGGCCATCGTGGACCATGCGCGCGATGGCCCGCTCGGGGGCAGTCCATCACAAGGTGAGGCGTGTGCCCCCCTTACGCAGTCCGATCCCCCCCAGCCCCCAACGCCGCCTGCGCCGCCGCCAACCGCGCGACCGGCACCCGGTACGGGCTGCACGACACATAATCCAACCCAACCTGCTCGCAGAACGCGATCGACGCCGGATCGCCGCCATGCTCGCCGCAAATCCCCAGTTTCAGCCCAGGCTTCGCGGCGCGGCCCTTTTCGGCGGCAATCCGGACCATTTCGCCCACGCCCTCAACGTCGATCGAGATGAACGGGTCCTTCGCCAAAATACCTTTCTCCACGTACAGCGGCAAAAACTTCCCGGCGTCGTCGCGCGACAACCCAAACACCGTCTGCGTCAGATCGTTCGTGCCAAAGCTGAAGAAGTCCGCGAC
This sequence comes from Acetobacteraceae bacterium, assembly GCA_043782125.1. Lineage (GTDB taxonomy): Bacteria > Pseudomonadota > Alphaproteobacteria > Acetobacterales > Acetobacteraceae > Rhodopila. The sequence continues at coordinate 3,200 of JAYWAX010000454.1, forward strand.
CTCCGCGATCTTATCCGCCAGCATCGCCGCCCGGGGCAGTTCGATCATCGTGCCGACGCTGTAATCGATCTCCACCCCCGCTTCCGCGAACACCGCCTTCGCCACCCCGTCCACCTGGGCGCGCGTGATTTCCAGTTCCTTCTTCGTCGCGATCAACGGAATCATGATTTCCGGGTGCGGCGCGTTCCCGCTTTCCTTCGCGACGGCGATCGCGCCCTCGAAAATCGCGCGCGCCTGCATCTCGTAAATTTCCGGGTAGGAAACGCCCAGACGGCAGCCGCGATGGCCCAGCATGGGATTGGCCTCGGCCAGTTCCACGCCGCGGCGGCGGATCGTTTCCATATCGACACCCAGAGCCTGCGCGACCTCGGCCATTTCGCTTTCGGTGTGCGGCAGGAATTCATGCAGCGGCGGGTCCAACAACCGGATCGTCACCGGTAGCCCCGCCATGATGACGAACAGTTTTCGAAAATCCTCGCGCTGGAACGGCAACAGACGCGCCAGCGCCTCGCGCCGCTCGGACTCGGTGCTGGCCATGATCATCTGGCGGACCGCGCCAATACGCTCCGGGTCGAAGAACATATGTTCCGTTCGGCAAAGGCCGATGCCCTCGGCACCGAACTTGCGCGCGGTGCTCGCGTCCAGCGGCGTTTCCGCGTTGGCGCGCACGCCCATGCGGCGAAAGGAGTCGGCCCATGTCATCAGAATGCCAAAATCGCCGGACACCGCGGGCTCGATCATCGGCACGGCGCCGATGAAGACCTCGCCGGTCGCGCCATCCAGCGTGATCGTGTCGCCCGCGCAGACCGTCTGGCCCGCGCTGGACA
>JAYWAX010000455.1:0-4024 GCA_043782125.1 Acetobacteraceae bacterium
TCTTCATCGACGGCGAGTCCGGCACCACGGGTCTTGGCATCCGCGCGCGTCTGGCAGCGATCCACTCCGTCACACTGAAGAGCCTGCCGTCCGCGCACCGCCGCGATCCCGCCGCGCGCCGCGAGATCATGGAAGAAGTCGATCTGGTCGTGCTGTGCCTGCCCGACGACGCGGCGAAGGACTCGGCGGCGATGGCGGCCTCTCTTGGCAATGCCGCGCCGAAGGTGCTGGACGCCAGCACGGCGCATCGGGTCGATCCCGATTGGGTCTATGGCTTCGCGGAGATGGCGCCGGATCAGCACATCCGGATCGCGCAGGCGAAGAACGTGGCCAATCCCGGTTGCTATCCGACCGGCGCGATCGGCCTGATCCGGCCTTTGATCGATGCGGGGATTTTGCCGAAGGATTTTCCGCTTACGATCAACGCGGTCTCCGGTTACTCGGGTGGCGGCAAGGCGATGATCCAGGATCACGACAGCACGCACGGTCCGGCGTTCGAGTTGTACGGCCTGAGTCTGGAACATAAACATGTGCCGGAGACGCGGCATTACGGCGGTCTGACGCGGCGGCCGATTTTCGTGCCCTCGGTCGGGCATTTCCGGCAGGGGATGCTGGTGTCGGTGCCGCTGCATCTGGACATGCTGAACGGCAAACCCACCGGCGCCGATCTGCTGAAGGTGCTGGAAGACCGGTACATGGGCTGCGACCTGGTCCGCGTCGTGCCCGCGGCGGCGGACGGGAAACTGGAACCAGAGGCGTTGAACGACACCGACAGGCTGGAACTGTCGGTCCACATCAATGAGAAGCACCGCCACGCCGTGCTGGTGGCGCGGCTCGACAATCTGGGCAAGGGCGCGTCGGGCGCCGCCGTGCAGAACATCGGTCTGATGTTGGGCCTGCACGCGGGCGTCGGGCCAAGGGAACCGGCGCATGCATGATTACGGGGGCTTCGGCCCGGTCTTTTCTCTGGATGGGGTGACGCCGAAAATCGCGCCGGACGCGTTCATCGCGCCGTCCGCAGCGGTGATCGGGGACGTGGAGATCGGGTCCGAAACCGGCATCTGGTTTCACTGCCTTGTGCGCGGCGACATGAACATCGTCCGCATCGGCGCGCGCACGAATATCCAGGACGGGACGGTCATTCACGTCGATTCCGGGGCATTTTCGACGCATATCGGCGACGACGTGACCATCGGGCATAACGCGGTGATTCACGGCTGCACGTTGAAAAACCGGGCCTTCGTCGGCATCGGTGCCACCGTCCTCGACGGCGCCGTCATCGAAGAAGGCGGCGTTCTGGGTGCTGGCGGCCTCCTGACCCCCGGCAAGATCGTCGGCCCGAATGAATTGTGGATCGGCGCACCGGCAAAGCTAAAACGGATCATGACGCCGGAAGAACGCAAAGGCTTCGATCGCAACGCGGAGGTTTATCGCGCGCTGGCGAAACAGTTCCGCGCGGGATTGAAGTCCGTCGGTCAGGGCGTAAAAGCTGGCGCGGCGCGGCCCGAGATCGCCTGAAGCCGGCGTCAGGCGTGAGGCGTGAGGCGTGAGGCGCACGCTCAGACATGTTCGCCGGAACGCGAGCGTTTCATACCAACCCGCAGAACGTTTGACCCATCGCTGTGCCCTCTCCCCGTCATGGCACGCCCCCGAGCGGGCCATCGGGAGAGGTACACCACCGCGAGAGTGGCCACGATAAACCGCGGAAAGCGGCTCCCGTCCGATTGCCGAGCCGCTCCCGATGATCCGGTCGAGCCGAACCATGACGTGGTGGAAAGGCCATGCCGAGAGTCAAGCGTTCCGCCGGTCGGTATCAATCTGAACCCATCTCGCGCTGACGGGCCAGCGCGTCCGCCATCGCAAGAAGCGTGCGCCGCGCCATCGCGGCATCCCGGGCCAGGCCGATCAGCGCGGGGATTTGCCCGGGATGTGCGAGCAACGACCGGAGCAGCCGTCCCGGCGCGATCCGCCCCTTCGCATCCAGCGCGACCGCGGCCGCCGGAGGCAAATCGCGATCCGCCGGATCGCAGATCGCCCGCAGCACTGCAAATGCCACGCCCGCCGCCGCAGCGGCCTCTGCCACCGCGCCGCTTTCCATGTCCACTGCTGCCGCGCCGGTCCCTTCCCACAGGCGCCGCTTATCCGCGACCGTCGCCGCGATGCGGTCGAAGCCCAAACACAAATGACCGCTTGTTCCGCCAAGCAAACGTAGCAGCGCGGGATCCACCGGCCAGCGCCGCCCATGCGCGAGGACCGCGTCCGGCACGATCAGCCGACCAACCCTCAACGCCGGATCGAGCCCGCCCGCCAGCCCGAAACTGACCAGACCGCGCGCGCCCGCCGCGATCGCCTCGCGCGCGACATCCGCCGCGCCCTCGGCTGTGCCGCCGCCAACCACGACCGGCCAACCCGTCCGGTCCGCGATTTTCGCTTCCTGGGCGAAACCCACCAGGATCGTGGGCCGTTCAAAACTCATGGCGTCTCACATTACGAAGGCCTGACGCGAAGTCCGGATCGGACCCGGACGCCACGGCTAGGCATCCAGGCCAGAGACGCGGCCACCTCAGAACAAAGACATCTGCGCGTCCTGCCGTGCGCCCGCCACCCCGGGAACCCGGAACTTCGAACAATCCAGCCCCTGGCGCATCTCGTCGAGCCCCCATTGCCGCGACGCGCGCGCGAAACGCCGCAGCAGCAAATCCGCATACGGTCCCTGCCCCGAAAATCGATGCCCGAACCGCGCGTCGTTCAGCCCGCCCGCGCGCGTATCGCGGATCAGATTCAGCACATGCTTCGCCCGGTCCGGGAAATGCTGGTGCAGCCAGGCCTCGAAAATCTCGCGCAGTTCATGCGGCAGGCGCAACAGGATGAACGATGCGTGCCGCGCCCCCGCCCGCGCGCCGGCTTCCAGCAGTTTTTCCATCTCCGCGTCGTTCAACCCGGGGATCATCGGCGCGGTGAGGATGCCAGTCGGGATGCCCGCGCGGGTCAGTTCCGCGATGGCGTGCAACCGCCGCGCCGGCGTGGCCGCTCGCGGTTCCATCGCCCGCGCCAGCCTTGCATCCAGTGTCGTGACCGACAAATACACGCGCACCAGATCGCGCTTCGCCATCGACGACAAAATATCCACATCGCGCAGCACGCCCGCCGATTTTGTGACGATACCCACAGGATGATTGAACCGGTCCAGCACCTCCAGCACCGCGCGAGTCAGTTTCAGCGTCCGTTCCACCGGCTGATAGGGATCGGTGTTGGTGCCCAGAGCCATGACCTTCGGCACATAGCCGGGCTTTCGAAGTTCCTTTTCCAGTAACGCGCCCACTTCGGGCTTGAAAATCAGCTTCGTCTCGAAATCCAGACCGGGCGAATAGCCGAGGTAAGCATGAGTGGGCCGCGCGAAGCAGTAGACACACCCGTGCTCGCACCCGCGGTACGGGTTCACCGCCCGGTCGAAACCCAGATCGGGCGACGAATTATAGGCGATGACCGACTTCGTCGCGTCCCTGATCAGCGTCGTCGCGAGCTGCGCCGGTTCCTCGATCTCCTCCGTCAACATGTCCCAGCCGTCGTCGAACGGGCTCGCGACCTTGGTCTCGAAGCGCACGGCCGGGTTCGTTACCGCGCCCCGGCCCCGGCGCAGTCCCGGCGGCGCGCGAAACGCGGGCGCGGGGTCCGCCAGACCGGCGCGGTCCAGGGCGGCAATGGCATCCTTGTCTGGTTCGGCGAGTTCGGGCATCTTCCGTTCCCCGTGTGTTCACATGCACACCATCGCCAACCGAGAACCGGACGTCAAGAACAAAACGTGAAAATATCCGCCGTCATCCCGACTCTCAACGCCGCTGCGGCCCTTCCCGCCACGATCGCCGCCCTTGCGGGGATCGCGGACATCGTCGTCGCCGACGGCGGTAGCCGCGACGGCACCGAAGCCGCCGCCACCGCCGCGGGCGCGCGGGTCGTGACCTCGGCGCGCGGCCGGGGCCCGCAGATCGCGGCCGGGATCGCCGCCGCGCGGGAAGACTGGCTG
>JAYWAX010000456.1:0-4023 GCA_043782125.1 Acetobacteraceae bacterium
CGAAGAAGTCAGAGAGATCATGGCCCAACTCGGGTTTCGCACGTTCAGCGAGATGGTCGGGCATGTGGACCGGCTGGACATGCGCCGCTCGGTCGAACAGTGGAAGGCCAAGGGCATCGACCTCAGCCGTATGCTTTACCGGCCCATGCCGAAGGACGGCGTGGCGATCTTTAACTGCGAAACGCAGGATCATCACCTCGATAAGGCGCTGGACCAGGATCTCATTGTCGAAGCTGCGGCGGCGCTGGAAAAGGGCGAACCGGTGCGGATCGAAAAAACGGTGCGCAACGTCAACCGCACCGTGGGCGCGATGCTGTCGGGCGAAGTGGCGAAGCGTTACGGGCATGCGGGTCTGCCGGAGGACACGATCTCCATCGCGTTGACGGGCAATGCCGGTCAGAGCTTTGGCGCGTTCCTGGCGCGCGGGGTGTCGCTGACGTTGACGGGCGATGCCAACGATTACGTCGGCAAGGGTCTGTCCGGCGGGCGGGTGGTGGTGCGCCAACCCTCCAACACGCGGCGCGATCCGGCGGAGAACATCGTCGTCGGCAACACCGTGCTGTACGGCGCGATTTCCGGAGAGGCCTATTTCCAGGGCGTCGCCGGGGAACGTTTCGCGGTGCGGAACTCGGGCGCGGTGGCGGTGGCGGAGGGCTGCGGCGATCACGGCTGCGAATACATGACCGGCGGCGTGGTGCTGGTGCTGGGACAGACCGGCCGCAACTTCGCGGCGGGCATGTCCGGCGGCATTGCCTATGTTTACGATCCGGGCGCGCGGTTCCGCCAATTGTGCAACACGGCGCAGGTCGATCTGGCGCCGATCGCGCCGGCGGAACTCGGCCTGGCCGACGCAGTGGGGCGGCCGAAACAGCGATCGCTCAGCGTCGACGACAACGGCATGGGCGATCCGCTCGCGTTCGATGCGGAACGTCTGCGCATCCTGATCGAGCGGCATTTGTTGTTCACCGGCAGCGACCGTGCGCGGGCGGTGCTGGACAACTGGGACGCGGAGCTGGCGAACTTCGTCAAGGTTCTGCCGCGCGATTACCGCCGTGCGCTGCTGGACCTGCGGACTGTGCCGGACGCTGCGAACATCGCCGCGGCGGAGTGACGACAACCATCTGACAGGACGCCGCGCGCGCATTTCATCGTCACGTCCCGGCATCGCGCCGGGACCGCTGGCCCGTCTATCTGGGCTATGACGAATGCGCCGGTCGCGGTCCAAACGCCTTGGAGACGACCATGGGGAAGATCACCGGATTTCTCGAAATCGAGCGGCACGATCGCGGTTATGTAAAAACCGCCGAGCGGGTCACGAATTTTAACGAATTCGTTCAGCCGTTGCCGGCGAAGGAACTGAACGATCAGGCGGCGCGCTGCATGGATTGCGGGATTCCGTTCTGTCACAACGGCTGTCCCGTCAACAACATGATCCCGGACTGGAACAATCTGGTCTACCGCGACCAGTTCCAGGACGCGCTGATCGTGCTGCACTCCACCAATAATTTCCCGGAGTTCACGGGCCGCATCTGTCCCGCGCCGTGCGAGACGTCCTGCACCCTGAACATCGACGACTCGCCGGTGACGATCAAGACGATTGAATGCGCGATTGTCGATCGCGGATGGGAGGAAGGCTGGATCGTGCCAGAGGTCGCGGCGGCGCGGACCGGTAAGCATGTGGCGATCGTCGGGTCCGGCCCGGCGGGTATGGCGGCGGCGCAGCAACTGGCGCGCGCCGGGCATGCGGTCACGCTGTTCGAGAAGAACGACCGGATCGGCGGGCTGCTGCGTTATGGCATTCCCGACTTCAAAATGGAAAAACATTTGATCGACCGGCGCATCGCGCAGATGACGGCCGAGGGTGTCGAATTCCGGCCCGGTGTCGAGATCGGCGCCGATGTGACCGTGGATGCGCTGATGGCGGACTTCGACGCCGTCGCGCTGACCGGCGGGGCGGAATGGCCGCGCGATCTGGCGGTGGCGAATCGCGGGCTGGACGGCATCCATTACGCGATGGATTTCCTGACGCAGCAGAACAAGCGCGACGCGGGCGACACCGAATCGACAGCGGCTCAGAACGGCACGATCTCGGCCAAGGGCAAGCATGTCGTGGTGATCGGTGGGGGCGATACCGGGTCCGACTGCATCGGCACCTCGGCGCGTCAGGGCGCGGCCTCGATCACGCAGATCGAGATCATGCCGAAGCCGCCGGTCAAGGAAGACAAGGCGATGGTGTGGCCGGATTGGCCGAACAAGTTGCGCTCGTCGCACGCGCACGACGAAGGTGTCGCCCGCGATTGGGCGGTGCTGACGAAAGACGCCGTGGGCGAAGACGGGCGCGTGGTGGCGCTGGATTGCGCGCGGGCCGAATGGGTCAAGGATGCCGGCGGGCGCATGCAACTGGCGGAAGCGCCGGGTAGCGGCTTTCAGTTGAAAGCCGATTTGGTGCTGCTGGCCATGGGTTTCCTGGGCCCGCGCAAGAACGCCCTGCTGGAGCAGGCGGGCGTGACCCTGGACCCCCGTGGCAACGTCGCCGCGAATACGGTCGATTACCGCACGTCCCGCGACGGGCTGTTCGCCGCGGGCGACATGCGGCGCGGCCAGTCTTTGGTGGTCTGGGCTATCCGCGAAGGCCGCCAGTGCGCGCGCGCGGTGGACCAGTTTCTGATGGGCACCACGTCGCTGCCGCGGTAACCGTTGGGGTTTTTTTGGGGGGGGCGGCGCTCTACGGGACCGCTCCGTCCCCGTCCCGTCCCGTCCCCATCCCGTCCCCATCCCGTCCCCGTCATGGCACGACTCGATCGGGCCATCGGGCGCGGTAAAGCATCGCGCGCCGGAGCGCATTCGGCCGCGGTTGGTGCCTTTTCTCCGACCGCCGTGCCGCGTCCGATGGTCCGGTCAAGCCGAACCATGACGGGGAAGGGCCGAACCATGACGGGGAAGGGCCGAACCATGACGGGGTAAGGGCCGGATTTATCGGGCTGCAGCGGCGATCCCGAGGCTGGGGCGTGGCCAGCCGCCCTACGGCGCCGCTCCGGTCAGATAGATGCCGGCGGTGCCGAACCAGCGGGTTTCGATGTCGGCGCGCACGGGCCAGCGCGGCGCGCCGGCGGCGATCGGGGCGAGCCAGATGGTGCCGCGGTGCGGACGGGTGTCTTCGGCGCGGTTGTCGCCCAGACGGAAGCCCGCGAGGATCTGGCTGGTGAAATCGCAGCGCAGCGCACGTCCCGCGAAGCTGGAGCGGGCGGAGGCGGGCAGCATGTCCTCGCCCATGGTCCGGACCTCGAACAGTTCCAGCCGGCGGCCATCGAAATCCCGGGCGTCGCCGTCGCAGCGGCCGGTGGTGGCGATCCGGCGCAGCAGGGCCGCGATCTTACTCAGGGGGTCCATGGTGTGCGCCCGCATCGGCACCGGAACGTCCTCGCGCTCGGATTCCGGGGGCGGGGCGATCGCGTCGATCAGCGGGATGTTGTTGCGGTAGGCGAGGCTGACGATCCGATCCTGTCCCCTGATCCGCGCCTTCGACGAAAACAGTTTGGGTTGGGTCCGGTCGCCCGCGAACATGCCGTTTGTGTGTTGTTCGAGACGGCCGCCAAATGCGAGTTCGGCGAGACCGACGGTGCGGTAGGTGAGCGCCATGCGGTAGGAATCGGGCGACAGGTCGCCGCCAAGTGTGGCGTCGGCGATGGGAACGCCCAGTGCGTAGAGGGTGTAGGTGAGTTCGGCGGCGACGGCGCGCGATGCCGGGGCGATTGCCAGAGCGCACCACGCGAACAACAGAACTGGCCAGGGACGACGGGTCATGCCCGCTTATATGGCCACCGGCGGCGCGATTGCCACCCGGGCGCCGATTGCCATCTGGCGCGCGGCTTTTGGATTGCCGGCATCGGCGCAAAGACCGGGTTGACACCCCACGGGGCCGCCGCCTATGTCTCGCCGCCCAACGGTCGGGCGCGTAGCTCAGCGGTAGAGCATTCGCTTCACACGCGAAGGGTCACAGGTTCAATCCCTGTCGCGCCCACC
>JAYWAX010000457.1:0-4022 GCA_043782125.1 Acetobacteraceae bacterium
CGCGACCGTCGAAAGCCGCGAAGTTCACCCGCGCAACGATCCGCGCCGCGTCTTCCAGGATCGGTTCCGACAGCTTCGACATGGCGACCGGTCCCGTCAGAACGGCCCCTTAAAACTCACGTGATGCGCGAGGCGGCATCGATCGGGATCGGGTGTCCAAGACCCCGCGCCCGGCCGGAGCATGGCATGGGCCGTCGTCGCGATCGTCGCGGGGTTCGGATAAAACAGATCTTCGAGGACCGGCGTCGTCGGGCAAGCGGTGGGTGCGAAACCCATCCGTTTCACCGCGATGCCCGCCCGCGGGCCAAGCGCCTCGAACGTCTGCGCCACGATCTCGGCACTGGCACCGCAGGAGGTCCAGGCGGTGTCCACAACCAGAAGATTGCCGGTGCGCCGCACAGAGGCGACGATCGCATCGATGTCGAGCGGGACGAGCGTAATGGGGTCGATTACATCCGCGTGAATCCCGATTTCCCCTAACAATTCGGCGGCACGCAACGCTTCCACCTGCATGCTGGAAATCCCGACGATGGTGATGTCGTTACCCCCGCGGGTGGTGCGGGCCTTGCCGAATGGCACGGTATAAGTGGCCTCCGGCACGTCGGCTTCCAGAGAGTAAAGCAGGCGATGTTCCACGAAAACGACCGGGTTGTTGTCGCGAATGGCGCCGATCAACAGACCCTTCGCGTCGTGCGCGTTGGACGGCATCGCGACCTTTATTCCCGGAACATGCATGAACATGGAATGAAGGCCCTGGCTGTGTTGCGCGCCCTGGCCCCAGGACTTGCCGATCAACGCGCGCACGACCAGCGGCACCGACACTGTGCCGCCGTACATGGCGTGCGCCTTGGCTGCGATATTGATCAGCTGGTTCATGCACAACAGCAGGAAATCCATGCGTATATGCACATGAATGGGCCGCATACCGGCCATCGCTGCGCCGATCGCGACGCCGGTCATCGCGTCTTCGGAGAGCGGGGTGGTGAAAACCCGATCCGGCCCGAAGCGGTCCAGCAACCCCCGCGTTGAGCCTTGAATCGCCCGGTGATCGTCGACGTCCAACCCCATCACGAAGACCGAGGGGTCGCGGTCCATCTCCTGTTCGACCGCTTCGCGCAGCGCATCGACATAGCGGAGCAGGCGGGTCTCAGTCGGCATAGACATCGGCGAGAAGTTCCTTGGCCTCGGGGAAGGGGCTGTCCTCGGCGAACCGGATCGCGGCGGCGACGATGTTTTCGACGTCCGCCTGGATGCGCGCGCGTGCCGTCTCGGACAGCATCGCGGCCAGTCTGGGGACCTGGTCGTTCTCCAACCAAGGGTCGCGTTCGCGGGCGTCCCGATAGTTCTGGTCGAAATCTTCGTTTGGCCCGACGTGTTCGCGCCAGCGATAGATCGTGCATTCCAGCAGTTCCGGTCCGCCGCCCGCCCGCATGCGCGCGATGGCGGCGGCGGCGGCGGCGCGAATGGCAAGGATGTCGCCGTCCGGAATCCGGGTTGCCGGCACGCCGAAACCCTCCACGCGGCGGCACAGATCGGGCGCGCCCCATCGTTTCGAAATTGGTTCGTGGATGGCGAACCCGTTGTTTTCGCAGACGAATAAAATCGGCAGATTCCGCAACCTGGCGAAATTCAGACTTTCATGAAAACAACCTTCCTCGGTGGCGCCGTCGCCGAAGAACGTCACCGCGACCCGTCCGCGATTTTCCATTTTCAGCGCCAGCGCGTAACCGGTCGCGACCGGGATCGTCGTCCCGACGACTGCGGAAGACCCGAGCACCAGGTGATCCATCGCGATCAGGTGCATCGATCCGCCCTTCCCACCCGCGCAACCCGTCGCCTTGCCGTACATTTCGGCCATCATTTTGCCGGGGTCGCCGCCCTTGGCGAGGTAAACTGCATGGCTGCGATATGTTCCGCCAGCGACATCGTCCGCGCGCAAAACATCGCACACCGCTGCCGAAATTGCCTCCTGGCCGATCGCCAGATGCACCGGGCTTTTGATTTTATCGCTCGGGTAAATGCGCGCCACCTCTTCCTCGGCGCGCCGGATCAGTAACAGGGATTGGTACAGGCGTTCGAGGTCGGCCGGTGCGAGGGCCTGCGCGGAATCGGACATTCAGGACGGAACCTTTTGCCGTGTGTCTGTTGGCGTGCCGCGCGGATCGGGCGTATCCGATGCTGCGCGCGCGGCGCCGATATGATCGCGTGCCGCCACGGCGTCCCCCAGAGTTGGCTGCCCGGCAACACCTTGGGCAATGGCGTCCGATCCGGTGTGGCGGCCAATTTCCATGACCCGGCGTCTACAGAAGCGGCGCGTCTCAGTCAATGCGAATCGGCTGCCAGGGGCGGTCGCGAGGGGGGTTACGCAGCCAGACGCTCCCGTTCCCGCGTCGCTTCCCGCACCCGCGGCAGAACCTCCTTGGCCAGCAGGCGGATGCTTTTCTCCGTTTCCGCGTGCGTCAGATACCCGGACCTCCCCACGAAGATCAGGTGCCCGAAGCCGCCAAGCGTGTCGTAGGCCGCCATGATTTGTTTCGCCACCGTTTCTGGATTGCCCGCGAACATAATTTGCCGCTGGATCGCCTGCGCCGCCGTCATCCCGATCAGCCCGTCCGCTGGGCGAGCAACCCGTGTTTCGCCCGGTTTCGGCCTGGTGCGGTAAACCTGCGGCGCCATTTCCGGCGGCATCCGGCCCGGCAAAAATTTTGAGAATTGCGGCGCCTGTTTCAGGCTGGTGTTCAGGAACCACAGCAATTTCGATCCGGCCGCGACTCCTTCCTCATCCGTATCGCCCACGTAAACGAATCCGCAATAAGCGAACCGATCCAGTGCCGGGGCCGGAAGTCCCGCTTCCTCTCGCGCGTCGCGATAGGCGGCCCAGGTGCGTTGGGTGCCTTCGATACCGCGCAAAACGACGGAGTTAATCATGCCGCGCCGGCCCAGTTCGCGGGAGGTTTCGGGGTCGCCGGTGGCGGTCCACATTGGCGGGTGCGGGGTTTGATAGGGACGCGGCCAAAGGTTGATGCTGCGATGGGCGAAATGCTTGCCTTCCCAACGGGTGGGACCATCGGTGTTGGTCAGGGCTTTTTTAATGAGGTCGATGGCCTCCCAGAAGCGTTCCAGGTTGCCGACGGGATTGGCGTTGTTGGATACCATCTCGCTGTCGCCGGATTTAACGAAGCCGATATCCAGCCGCCCGCGCAGCATCACGTCGGCGGTGGCGTATTCCTCGGCGATGCGGACGGGGTCTTTGCGCAGCGAAATCAGCGTGCCCTGCGACAAGATCCGCACATTGCGGGTTTGCCGCGCGAGTGCCCCCAGCACGATCGGACTGGCGCCATAGAGGCTGTTGATCCCGGAATGATGTTCAATCGATACAATATTGATCCCGACATCGTCGCACAGCAACGATTCGTCCATGCATTCGTGAAACAAATCGGCGGCGATTTTCGGGTCCAGCAGGCGTCCCGGCAGCGTGGCGCGGACGGAATCGGCCTCGGCCAGGATTTTTTCCGGCACGAACGGATAAGTGTTTTCGTTATGGAACCAGAGTTGCATCGGTCAGCCCCCCACGAACGCAGCAATGAGTGCGGCGAGTTCTTCGGGCCGCTCGATTTCCGGACAATGGCCCGCGCCGGCGATCGTTTCGAAGCGGGCGCCGGGGATGAGGCTGGCATAGGCGCGGCCGTAATCCGGGGTGACGATGCCGTCGCTTTCGCCCCACACGACCAGCGTTGGCACGGCGATGCGGCCCAGCCAGCGGGGGAGTTGTGGATTGTACAAATAAGGATTCCACGAATACAGGCACAGCGCATCGCGATCGCGCGCGTAACGGATGATGTCCGCATCGTCCATTTCGTCGAAATCGGGTCCGAAACGATCCGGATCGTGGAACGTCGCGGCGCGGGTTTCGGCGGGGGAGCGATTGTAAATGTCGAAAATATCGGCGCTTTCCGGATCGCCGATTTTAATCCCGACAGCATCCGCCAGCACCAGCCGGCCCAGTCGGGCATGGCCTTGCG
>JAYWAX010000458.1:0-4020 GCA_043782125.1 Acetobacteraceae bacterium
GCCATCGGCAGCGGTGTGCCAGGCGATTTCGGGCGAACCGGCCGCGATCCTTACTCCGGACATTGGTTGTGCCGCGGCCGATGGCCCGCTCGGGGGCGAGCCATGACGGGGAGAGGACGTCGCGCCAGGTTCAGGCGATTGCCCGGTGACGTTGACACCGCCCCGTTGCGCATGGCGCCGCCACGCGCTAATTTGCCCAAATCATGGGCAGCTTCAGTTCAGAAAACAATCTTCCTGCCCTCGTTCCCATCGCTCTCGGGGGCGGGGTCCGCATCGATACGCCTGTCATTCTGGCGCCGATGTCCGGCGTCACCGACCTGCCATTTCGCCGCACCGCCAAATCTCTTGGTGCGGGCATGGTCGTCTCGGAAATGATTGCCTCCTGGGCGATGATCCGGGAAAACCCGAAAACACTGTCCATGGCTCAGGTCGATGGCGCGGGCGGCGTATCTGCGGTGCAACTGGCGGGGTGCGACCCGGTTGCGATGGCGGAGGCGGCGCGCATCGCCGTGGACAAAGGCGCCGATCTGATCGACATCAATTTCGGCTGTCCGGTGAAAAAGGTTGCGGTCGGCCAGATGGCGGGCTCGGCTTTGATGCGCGACGAAATCGCCGCCGCCGCGATCCTGGAAGCCACGGTGAACGCCGTCGATGTGCCGGTCACGCTGAAAATGCGCATGGGCTGGGACCACCAAAGCCTCAACGCCCCAACCCTGGCGCGAATCGCGCGAGAGGCCGGGATCCGGATGGTGACGGTGCATGGACGCACCCGGCAGCAGTTTTACACCGGCACCGCCGATTGGGCTTTTGTGGCCAATGTGAAACAAGCGGTCAATCTTCCGGTGATCGTCAATGGCGACATTCTGACAGAGGACGACGCCGCCACCGCCTTGCGGTTGTCCGGCGCCGACGGCGTCATGATCGGGCGTGGCTGCTATGGCCGCCCCTGGTTCCTGGCTCAGGTCGCGCATTACCTGACCACGGGGACGAAAGTGGCTGACCCAGACCTGGCGGATCAGAAAGCCATTGTGATCGCGCACTACACGGCCATGCTGGACCAATTCGGCCGCTCTGCCGGCGTGCGCCTCGCGCGCAAACATTTGTCCTGGTATTCCAAGGGGCTGCCCGGATCGGCCGAGTTCCGGGCGCGCATGAACCGGCTGTCCGACGCCGAGTCGGTCCTCGCCGCGCTCGACGCCTTTTACGACCCGTTGATCGAAGCGGGTGTGACGCGAAGCTCCGGCGCCGCCGATGTTCCACAGGACAGCGAGGTTCTGGAAGCCGCATGAGTTCCGTTCTCGCCCGTGCGGCCGGCCTTCTTCCTGGGCGTGGCCCGCGCCAAATCGACAGCGCCGCCATCCTCAGCGCACTGCCGGTGCCGGTCGTGGTGCTGGATGCGGAAAACCGCTTCCGCCAGGTCAACCACGCCGCGGAGCAGTTTCTCGGCATCTCCGCCTCCGGCCTTTCGCAACTGCGGCTGAACGACCTGATTCCCTCCGATAATCCGCTGTATCTGTTGATCGACCAGGTCCGCGCGACTGAGGGCACGGTGGCCAATCACGATCTGACGCTGGAAAGCCCGCGGTTGCAGAAAAAGGGCATCACCGTGCAAGGCTCCGCGATACCGGAGGAGCCGGGTACGGTCGTGCTGGTATTGCAGGATGCCTCGGCGGCGCGCTCGCTCGACCGCCAACTGGCCTTTCGCGGCGCCGCACGCAGCGTCACCGGCATGGCGGCGATTCTGGCGCACGAGGTGAAGAACCCGCTGTCCGGAATTCGCGGCGCGGCGCAGTTGCTGGAAGCGAGCGTCGATGAATCCGACCGCGAACTGACGGTGCTGATCCGCGACGAGGCCGACCGCATCCGGGCGCTGGTTGACCGGATGGAGGCGTTTTCGGAAAAACCGATCGCGCGGACCGCCGTCAATGTCGATCGCGTGCTGGAACATGTCCGCCGCCTCGCGCAATCCGGCTTTGCCGAAAATATCCGTTTCCAGGAAAATTACGATCCGTCCTTGCCGCCGGTCTGGGGCAATCGGGACCAACTGGTGCAGGTCATCCTGAACCTCGTGAAAAACGCCGCCGAGGCGGTCCTTGCCGCCGGTGTGGCGCATCCTGAAATCGTGCTCAGCACCGGGTTTCAGCACGGGATGCGCATCGCGGTGCCCGGCACGACAGAGCGCGTGGACCTGCCGCTTTACATCGGCGTCCGCGACAACGGACCGGGCATTCCCGAGGACATAAGACCGCATTTGTTCGAACCCTTCGTTACCTCCAAGGCGTCCGGCAGCGGACTTGGACTGTCTTTGGTGGCCAAGATCGTCGGCGACCATGGCGGCCTGATCGAGGTTGACACGCGCCCAGGCCGGACTGAATTCCGCCTTCACTTGCCGGTTGTTTCCGAGAAGGACACCGATTAATGACGCCGCCGACCGTCCTTGTCGCCGACGACGACCGTTCCATCCGCACGGTATTGACCCAGGCTCTGGGACGCGCGGGCTACCAGGTCCGCAGCACCGGGACCGCGGCGACCCTGTGGCGCTGGGTTGAGGACGGCGAGGGCGATCTGGTCATTACCGACGTGGTGATGCCCGACGAAAACGGCCTCGACCTGATCCCCCGCATCAAGCGCATCCGGCCGGATTTGCGGGTGATCGTCATGAGCGCGCAATCCACCCTGATGACCGCAGTGAAAGCCGCGCAGCGCGGCGCGTTCGAGTACCTGCCGAAACCTTTCGATCTCGCCGAACTGATCTCAGTCGTCGGCCGCGCCTTGGCCGTGCCCGCGGAACTCGCCGTCACGGCACCGGAGGCGCGCGATTCGGAAGAACGCCTGCCGCTGATCGGGCGCAGCGCGTCGATGCAGGAGATTTACCGGACGATTGCCCGCCTCACCACGGCGGATCTGACGGTGATGGTCAATGGCGAATCCGGCACCGGCAAGGAACTTGTGGCGCGTGCCCTGCACGATTATGGCAAGCGCCGCGCCGGTCCCTTTGTCGCGGTCAACATGGCCGCGATCCCGCGCGAACTGATCGAAAGCGAGCTGTTCGGCCACGAACGCGGCGCCTTCACGGGCGCCACCAACCGAACCCAGGGCCGCTTCGAGCAGGCCAATGGCGGCACCCTGTTCCTGGACGAAATCGGCGACATGCCGCCGGAAGCGCAAACCCGCCTGCTGCGCGTGTTGCAAGAAGGCGAATTCACATCCGTCGGCGGCCGCCAGCCGATCAAGGCCAATGTCCGTATCATCGCCGCCACCCATCGCGATCTTCGCAATGCCATCCGCCTCGGACAATTCCGCGAAGACCTGTTCTACCGCCTGAATGTCGTGCCCATCCGGCTGCCGCCTTTGCGCGAACGGGCCGAGGACATTCCGTTGCTGGCGCGCCACTTTCTGGATCGCGCGCGCCAGGACGGTCTGCCGATGAAGAACCTCGACCAGACGGCCGTGGACCGGTTGAAGACGCACCCCTGGCCGGGGAACGTGCGCGAGCTGGAAAACCTGATGCGCCGCCTCGCCGCCCTGTGCCCCGACGAAACGATCACCGGCGACATCGTCAATGCCGAACTCGCCGAGGCGGCGCCCCCGCCGGCCGTGTCGTCCGGCGAGCCCGCGCGGTCCGACCCCGAGACCCTGGCGCGGGCGGTGGAACGCCACATCAAGGAATTCCTCGCCGCGCACGACAACGGGATGGCTGTCACCGATGTTTACGATCGCGTCATCGCCGAGGTGGAACGCCCTTTGATCCGCCTGACCCTCGCGGCGACCCGGGGCAACCAGATCAAGGCCGCCGCCATGCTGGGCCTGAATCGGAACACGCTGCGGAAAAAGATCCGGGATCTGGAGATTCCGGTCATCCGGGGCGCGATGTGACGGAGATCGGGGCTTGTTTCGTGGACCGCCGTGGCGAATTGACGACCAATCTCTGGCGCGATGTGGTAAGCGGCCTAATATGTGCGTCTGGCCGCGATACGGAGGAGGAGAGTTGGACAGGTTGGACGATCGATCCGGCGCGGA
>JAYWAX010000459.1:0-4015 GCA_043782125.1 Acetobacteraceae bacterium
GACGGGAAAGGGCACCTGGGTGCGGGGCTCGCTGCTGGAAACGGCGGTGTCGTTGCTGGGGTATCATGTCGTTGGCTGGATGCAGGCGGGTCTCATGCCGGAGAAGCAGGGCTCGGGCAGCGGGCATTTGGTGCCGTATCAGGCGTTCCAATGCCAGGACGGGTTCATGCTGGCGGGCGCGCCGAACGATGCCGCCTGGAACCGGTTCTGCGACGCGCTGGAATGGCCGGACCTGGCCCAGGAGCTGCGGTTTCAGGGCAATGTGGCGCGCGTGGCGCAGCGCGACGTGCTGATCCCGATGCTGGCGGAGCGATTCGCGCGGCGGTCCGTCGCTTATTGGGCCGAACGATTCGAGGCGCGAGGCGTGGCCTGCGCGCCCATTCAAACCGTGAACCAGGTCATGGTGCATCCGCAGGTGCTGGCCAACGGTATGCGGCTTCAGGCGCGGAACGCCGATGGATCGACCCAGGACCTGGTGGGGACGCCGTTCAAACTGGCGGAAGGCGGCGGCACGGCGGACACCGCCGCCCCGGTACTGGGCGCCGATACCGATGCGATCCTCGCCGAATCGTTGGGATATACACCGGATCGGATCGCGGGCCTGCGCGCGGCGGGCGCCTTTTCTTTGGGCTGACCGAAAGTTCGCTTTCGCGGGCCGGACCAATACCATCCGGGACACCGGACGTTATGGGAACAGCGAAGTCGTCTCCTCGCTGATTGAAAACGCCGCGCCGCGCGTCAGGAAATCGCCCACGATTTCGGCGAAGGCCTCCGGTCGTTCCATCGCCGTGTCGTGGCCCGCGTCATAGACGAACGCCAGTTGCGCGTCCGGGATCAGATCCAGATATTTCCGCCCGATGTCCGGCGGTATCACGGTATCCCGCGTTCCGAACACGACCAGCACCGGCATCCGCAATTCCGCCATCGTGCTTTCCAGCGCCAGGTCCCGCGGCGATCCCCATAATCGCGCCAACAAGCTGGTTCGCCACGCCGTTCGCGCCGGGTCCTCGGCCGGCAGAGGCGGCATCCTCTCGGGATGCGCGTACACGCGCCGCGCGACGTCGTCTGGCGTGCCGGTCAGTGGCACCATTGCGTCGGGCCGGATCGCCGCGGGTGCTTCCAGCACCAGCGCCGTCACGTATCCCGGCCACCCTTCGGCCAGCCACAGCGCCACGCGTGCGCCGAACGAGGTCGCCATCAGGCCATACCGCGGCAACCCCAGCACCGCCGCCGCCTTGGCGACGGTCCCCGCCATTTCCCGCACATGCCACGTCCGGGTGTTTTCCTCCGCTCCGAACCCCGGCATTTCCAACAGGATCACGCGGAACCGGCGCGCCAGCAGATCGTGCGCCGGGCTCCACCGCGCTCCGCCCGCGCCATGCAGATGCAGCAGCACCGGCCCGTCGCCAGCTTCGAGGCAGCGGATACGGAACCCGTCCGCCACGACATGACATTCCCGAAAATTGTCCGTCACCTGCGGGCTCCCGTCAGATATCGCGAATAAACGGCAGAACCTTCCGCCCGAATAAATCCATCGATTCCATCAACACGCCCGGATCGGACGACCCCGGCGTATTGAAACCAAGATCCAGGATGCCAGCCCCGGTGAGCGCGTGGCATTGCCGGATTTGTTGCACCACCGTATCCGGCGCGCCCACGAAATTAATGGGCAGCGCGCGGTTGATGCTGGCCGCGCGCGCCTCCCCCGCGACATTGCGCTTGTCCACTTCCAGCAACGCATCGGCCAGCTTTTCGCCAAGCGAAAACGGCGCCTGGGCGGGATGGTCCTTCAACGCCTTTTCGGCGGCTGCGTCGGTATCCGCCAGCAGAATATTCGCCCGGTAAACGATCTGGTCGGCCGACGGCGCCCACCCGTGCCGCGCGCATTCGTTTCGATAAAATCCGGTCGCGCGACCCATCGCGTCGAACGGCCCATACGACACCCCAAGCCCGATCCGGTTGCGCGCCGCAAATGCCCCCGCCTCCTGGCTGGTGCCCAACGCGTAGGTTGGCGGATGCGGCTGGCGCGACGGGCGCGGCCATACCGAGACCGTCCGGTAGCGGAAATGCCGGCCCTGCCAGGAGAACGGATGCGGCTCGCGCCACGCCGTCAGGATCAGCTCCATCCCCTCGTCCGTCCGCTCCCGCGACTCGCGCGGATTGACGCCGTAGGTCATCGCCTCGTTCGAGGTTCCACGCAGCAGGCCGACGATCAGACGCCCATTCGACATCGCATCGACCATCGCCATTTCCTCGGCGAGCCGCACCGGATTGCTGTGCGACACGATCGGCCCAAGCAACGCAATTTTGATCTGACTGACCCGCGCCGCCAGATACGCCGCCGCGACCGGCGGCGACGGAGTCAATATCCTTGGCGAGTAATGATGTTCCGACAGGCTGACCCAGTCGAAACCCAGTTGCTCCGCCAGCGCGACCCGTTCCACCATGCCATCGAATACCCGAGCCCCTTCCTCGGGCGCGTATTCTCCGGGTGGCATCGGCCAGCGCGCCCGCATCGAAGCCGGCGCGCGGTAGCGGCCGGTTTCGAAATACGAGACTTTCATCGGACGCTACCGGACGGGGTTATATTCGTAATCTTCGCGCGATCCGCCCGCGGCGCGCAGGCCCGGCGGCAGCGGCGCGCGCGTGGCGTTAACGCCGGCGTGAACATCCAGCGCGGCCTGATCCGTCCATAGTTCCAGCAGCGCGAGCTTGTCGGGGTTCAGCACGCTCTGAAACACCTCGAACTGCTCGCAGCCAGGCTCTTTCATCACGTCTTCGCAACGGGCTTTGAACACCCGCGCCAATTCGGCGCCCTGGCCAGGTGCGGCGGCGATCGCGACAACCAGACGAACCGGCATGTTATTTCCTCCCATGGTTTGATCGGATCAGAGTAGTCACCCGTGCCACCCCGGCGTCAAGCGCCGGAAAGCACCCGGATTGAACCCGCCCCGTTACCATTGCTGCGTTAAACGCGGGGGATCGAACAAGGCGCGCGTCATGGTTTCGTTGCTGACCGATCCGGTCCAATCCGTCCTGGCCGACATCGCCCGCCTGTGCGTCTGGCTGGCGGGCCTTGCGGTTGTCTTCATGCCGTTGGAGCGGTTTCTCGCCGTCCGCGCCAGCCGCTTTCCGCGCAAGGAACTGGGCGTGGACCTTGGCTGGTATTTCATTAATTCGTTGCTTCCGGCGGCGCTTTTAAGCGTGCCAATGGCCCTGTTGGCGTGGGTTGCGCACAGCGTGGTGCCGCATGCGGTCCACGCCGCGATCGCCGGGATGCCGTTCTGGGCGCGCGCGCTGGCCGCGTTGTTCGCCGGGGAAATTGGCGTCTACTGGGGTCACCGCTGGTCGCATGAAATCCCGGCGCTGTGGCGGTTTCACGCCGTTCACCACAGCGCGGAAACAGTGGATTTTCTGGTTAATACCCGCGCCCATCCCGTCGATATGGTCTTCGGCCGCCTGTCCGGCGCGGTCCCTATTCATATCCTGGGCCTGGCCGGCCCGGCGGACGTGGCGGGCGCGACCATGCCATTGCTGATTACGCTGTTTTGCATGGTCTGGAGCTTCTTCATCCACGCCAATCTCCGCCTGGACTTCGGCCCCCTGGCCTGGGCGATTTCGACCCCGCATTTCCACCATTGGCACCACACGCTTGGTGTACCCGTCAACCGGAACTACGCGTCGATGCTGCCGGTTCTGGACGTGGTGTTCGGAACATTCCACCTTCCGAAAGGCGAATGGCCACGCGCCTACGGCATCGCCGAACCAATGCCGGACGGTTTGTTCGAACAATTCGCCCAACCGTTGGCGCCACGGGCGCCGCCGGTCGAGGCCTGAGGGTCCGGCGGGGTATTTGGGCTTAGGCGACGCCCAAAGATTAACGAGTCGAACGGTCCAAACGATCCCGTCATGGTCCACGAAGGCGGACCATCCACGATTTGCGGTGCTGGACTGGCAAAAGGCGTGGATGGTCCGCCTTCGCGGACCATGACGGGGTGTGGCGGCGCGTGCCTCA
>JAYWAX010000460.1:0-4003 GCA_043782125.1 Acetobacteraceae bacterium
TTCAGGACGGGGACTTCCATCAGCCTGGTACGAAGCGTTTCCACGAACGACACCGCGTCGCCTTCGGTCACCTCGCCAAGGAACAGATCGTTGATCGCGGCGATAATCTCCGCCAACTGGACTTTCTGTTTGTCCTGCACCTGACCGGACCCGGCATCGGTCACCGGGCGCAGCGGTTCGGTAGGGGCGCCGCCGTCCAGATTCAGCTTTTGCTGCCCAAGGTCGCGCATCCGGTGATGGGTCAGTTTCAGCGCCGACAGGTCGATCCCATCCCGCTCCCGCTCGAATTTCAGCAACGGCAGAAGCATGCGGGCGAACAGATACAGCCGTTCGAAGTCCGTATTGCCGTAGTCGAACATCTGGCCCAGGAATTCGTACGCGCGAATATAGGCGCCCAGGTCGCCACGGAACAGCAACAGCGCGTCCATCTCGTTCTTGGCCGCTTGCTGCGCCGCCGTCCCAACCGGTTCGGCCCGGAATGTCTTCTGAGCCTGCTTGTAGCGCGTCAGCAACCGGCTGCTGGCCGGGCCGATGGCGGCGTCCAGTTCTCCCTGCGTGGCGTTCGGTTTCACCACGACCTTGGCGACCCGCTCCACCTCATACAGATCGTAGAATCCCGTGGCGTCCAGTTTGTTGCGCAAGTCCAACACGACGTTGGGATCGCTGATATCCGCCAGTTCAGCCGTCTTGTAGTATTGCTGGAAAGCGGCCAGCATCTCCCCCGGTTCGTTGATGAAATCCACCACATAGGTGGTGTCCTTGATCGAGGTCTTGTCCCGGTACGCGCGGTTGAGGCGCGACAGGGTTTGCACGGCCTGGATGCCGCCCAGTTTCCGGTCCACATACATCGCGCAGAGCAACGGTTCGTCGAACCCGGTCTGAAACTTGTTGGCCACCAGAAGGATGCTGAATTCCGGGGTCTTAAACGCCTCCCGCATGTCGCGCCCGCGCAGGCCTGGGTTCATATTGGCTTCGGTGAATCCGTCAGGACCGCTTTCCAGGTCTTCCACCTCCCCGGAGAACGCCACCAGCAACCCGATCGCGTAGCCCTTGGCGGCGATGTAGCGTTGCATGGCCAGAGTCCAGCGCACCGCCTCCTTCCGGCTGGCGGTCACCACCATCGCCTTGGCGTTGCCGCCCAGAAGGTGCGCGACGTTCTGGCGGAAATGTTCGATCACGATTTGCACGCGTGCCGCGATGTTGTGCGGGTGCAAACGCACCCAACCCATGATGCGCTTCCTCGCCTCGCTGGCGTCTACTTCCTTTTCGTCCATCGCCCGGCCCTCGTGGGTCAGGAGGAAGGCCTGCTTGTAGGACGTGTAATTCCGCAGCACGTCGAGGATGAATTTTTCCTCAATGGCCTGGCGCATGGAATAGACATGGAAGGCGGTGGGCAGGTTGTCCTTTCCGGCGGGCTGGGTGGGGTCCGGACGGCGGCCGAACAGTTCCAACGTCTTGGCTTTGGGCGTCGCGGTGAAGGCAACATAGCTGATGCCCACGTCCTGTCTGGCCCGTGTCGCCATCGCCGCCGCCAGCACGTCTTCCAGGCTGATTTCGCCGCCATCGTCCAGGACCGCGCGTTCCTCGGCGGTCAGCACGTTTTTCAGACCGGCGGCGGATTTGCCGGTTTGCGAGGAATGCGCCTCATCCGCGATGACCGCGAAGCGCCGGCCCTTTCCGGCGGCCAGTTTGCGAGCCTCGGCCAGGGCATGAGGAAAGGTCTGGATGGTGCAAACGACGATCTTTTTGCCCGCCGCCAGGGCTGCCGTCAGTGCAGTGCTTTTGGCGCCGCCCTTGCCGGTGATCGTTGCCACCACGCCCGCTGTCCTCTGGAACCCGCCGATGGCGGCTTGCAATTGATCGTCCAGGACGGTGCGGTCGGACACCACCAGCACGGTATCGAACAGTTTCCTGTTCCCGGAATCGTGCAGATCGGCCAGGAAATGCGCGGTCCAGGCGATGGAGTTGGTTTTGCCGGACCCGGCGGAGTGCGCGATCAGATACCGTTTCCCCGGTCCCTCCTTCAACACCTCCGCCACCAGTTTCCGGGTCGCGTCCAGTTGATGGAAGCGCGGGAAAATCCAACGCCGCAATTGCTTCTTGTCGTCCTTCACCGGCACCAGATAGCGCCCGAGGATTTCCAGCCATCCATCGCGTTGCCAGACCTGGTCCCATAAATAGGCGGTCGCCGCGCCGTTCGGATTCGGCGGATTGCCCGCGCCGAAATCGTGACCCCGATTGAAGGGGAGGAATTCGCTGTCCGTGCCAGCCAGGACCGTACACATCGCCACCTCGCTGTTGCTGACCGCGAAATGCACCAAGGCACCGCCAGGGAAAGACAGCAGCGGTTCCGGCGTGTTGCGGCCCGCCGGTTTGGGGTGGCGGTCGTAACAATACTGGTCAATCGCGTCCTGAATCGACTGGGTGTAATCGGATTTCAGTTCCGCCGTCGCGACGGGAATGCCGTTGACGAACAGCACCAGGTCGAGGCTGTTTTCGTTGTGAACGGAATACCGGACCTGCCGGACCACGCGCAGCCGGTTCGCGGCGTAGCGGGCCTGCAAAATCTCATTCATCGCCAGCGCTGGGCGGAACTGGCACAGCGCGATGCGTTGGCGCAGGCCCACCACGTCCAGACCCGCGCGCAGCACGTCCAGGGTACCTTGTTTGTCCAGGGCCGTCCGCAGCCGGTCCATCAGCATGGTTCCGGCGGCGGTGCCATGGGCTTTGCCCAAAGTGGTCCATGCCTCGGGTTGGGTTGTCTGTATCCAGGCGATCAGGTCTTCGGGGAACAGGGCATGGGCGCGGTTATAGCGGGTGGCGGCGTCGGCTTCGTAAAGCCACCCATGCGCGGCCAGATGGGCACAGATGCCGTCTTCGAAGGCGATTTCCTGGTGGATGCTCATGCCGTCCGCCCCTCCTGAAACTTACCTTAGCGGCGATCTAAGGTAAGGGAAACGTCACTCCCTTAACTTAGAAACAGCCCAAGGTAACGATCGAAGGAATAGGCCCGCCACCGCGCCCCGCCAGTTACCTCGGTCAGAATGTTGAGCCGCCGTAGGTCTCGTATCAGCGCATTGGCGGTCGGGGTGCTGATCCCAATACCGGCTTTCAGATCGGCGGCGGTGACGATGGGGTTGCGGTAGAGCAGGTTCAGGGCCTGCCGGGCATTGGGCGCGCGCTTCCCAAGCACCAGCACGGCCGCATCCGTCTCGGTCCGCAGCGCCAGGATTTTCCGGAACACATCGCGGCCCTTGCGCGCGGTCTCGGCGATCCCGCGCAGGAAGAAGCGAACCCAATGGATCATGTCGTTCGACACGCGCACCCGCATCAGCGCGTCGTAATAGCTCGTCCGGTTCCGTTCGAAGAAGTCCGACAGGTAAAGCGAAGGCTTGGCGAGCAATCCGTTGCTGACCAGATAGAGCGGGATCAACAGACGGCCGATGCGGCCGTTGCCGTCCTGGAAAGGGTGTATCGTCTCAAACTGATAATGGCTGATGGCCGCGCGCACGAGGTGCGGCACCTGGATCGTCCTGTTGTGCCAGAATTTTTCCAGATCGCTCATCAGGTCCGGCACGCCGTCCTGGTGCGGCGGGATGAAGGCCGCGTCGGTCAGGCTGGACCCGCCGATCCAGTTCTGGGTGACGCGAAACGCGCCCGGTCCTTTGTGGTCGCCGCGCACGCCGCGCATCAGGATGGCGTGGGTCTGGCAAAGCAGGCGGTTGGACAAAGGGAGACGGTCGAGTTCCGCGATGGCCGCGTTGACCGCGTCGATATAGTTCCGGACTTCGCGCCAATCGTCCCGCTTTTCGGGCTGGATATGCTCCTCGGGCATCAATGCCTCATCGATGCCGGTTTGCGTGCCCTCGATGCGGCTGGACGTCTGGGCTTCCTTCACGACATGCATCTGGATGAACAGGTCGATATCGGGGACGATCAGCGAAAAGGCGTTGAGTTCGCCCAGGGCGCGGTTGGCGTCTTCCAGCAAGGTGTGGATCGTTGG
>JAYWAX010000461.1:0-11034 GCA_043782125.1 Acetobacteraceae bacterium
CATCGCCGGATCGCCGGGTTCGTCGAACGGCGACACGTTCTCATGTACCGCGGCCTTGACGAAGGGGGAGGGCGGCGGCGCGTCCAGGCCGGGTTCGGCGAACGGATTGGGCTCTGCGGGCGGTGGCGCCACCGGACGGGCCACGCGCTGGCGCACCACTGGAGCAGCCATGGCCGCGGCCACGGGTAGCGCCACCGCGGCCGCGGCCGCTGCAATGGCGACAGCCGGGATTGCCGCTGCCGGAGGGGCGGCCGAAGGTGGCGCAGGTGACTCGAAGGCTGAGGCTTCAAAGGAAGGGGCGTCGAAGGCAGGGGCGTCGAAGGCCGGGGCGTCGAACGCTACGGCGTCGAAGGCCGGCGGATCGACGTTTCGCGCCGCCGGGAACGGGTCCGCGTCGTCGAAGGGATACGGCGCATCGAAGGCCTGGGTTCTTGGCGGCGATTCCGCGAAGGCGGCCGGCACCGCGGCAACCGGCGCGGCAAACGGGGCATCCAACGGATCGTCCAGGGGCGGATCGTCCAACGGAGCCGCGCGCACCGGCGCCGGTGGCGCGGCGAATGGTGCCTCCACATGCGGAGGCGGCGCTTGCGGCGGCGCGATGCCCTCCAGCAAATCTGTATCCCAGCCGTCCGGTAGCAAATCGTCGGCCGGAATGATCCCGCCGGACTGAGCGGGCGTCATATATGCCGCGACCGGCGGCGGAATCATCGCGTCGTCCATGATCGACGAATGATCGGACTGCACCCGGTCGTTGAATCCGCCGAAGGAATCGCCGCCGGGGTCCGGCGCCATCAGGTCGAAATCGTGCGGCAGTTGCGCGTTCGTCGGCGCCATGCCGAGATTGCCATAGGACGGTTCGTCGAATGCGTGACGCGCGGGCGGGGGCGCGGCCAGAGGATCGTCGCCGAACGGATCGCCAAAGGGGCTGTTCGCGGACGACGCCGCATGGCCGCCACTCGCGAATCCGCCGCCAAAGCCCGATCCCTGGCTCGCGCCCATGTCTGCCTGATCGACCAATCCGATCTCGATCTCATACGCGCCGAGTCGCAGGCGATCGCCATTTTTCATGGTGCGGGCGGAACCGCGGCCAAGCGCGTCCGCTTCGGTGTTCAAAAACGTGCCATTGGTGCTGGTGTCCGCGATCTGCCAGGCGCCGCCGCGAAACGCCACCGCGAAATGGCGCTTGGACAACAGCCGGTCGGGATCGGGCAGCACCCAATCGACATCCGGGCCGCGGCCCACATGGTATTCGCCCCCGGACACCGTGCGGGTCTCGGGCGCGACCTGGTCCGGGCACCGTAGTACGGTCAAAGAGAGTTGCATCGACGTCGCCCCTTGTCGTGAACGGTTCGCATGGACAACCCCGTGCCTCGCCTGCCGCCGGGTGGAGGTGTCAGGCGAAAATCAGGGTTCCTCGGGCGCCATCCGTCCTGGTCCGCCCGCGGCGATATTACGACCACTTTCCAGGAAACGTTTCAACCGCACGGGGTAGCGCGAGATGTCGCCCCGGGTTGCCGCCAGCGCGACGGCCCCGGCGGCGGCGGCCCCGGCGGCGTGCGGCGGTGGCGGCACGGCGGGCAGATCTTTCAGCGATATGGAATCCCCGCTCCAGAACGCCGCGACTCCGGCCCAGGCCTCGGGGGATTGAAAGCCGCCGAGTTCGGCGTGAGTCATGGCGGCGCGGCGTTGCTCGTCCTTTTGCTGGCGCACCCAGGTTTCGGCGGTTTCGCGCGCCATGCGGTCGGACTCCGCCAGATCGGCCGGCGCGGTGTTGGCGGCGCACATGCAGGCCCACCACACGCGCTCGCGTTTCGGCAAGGCATGTGCCAGCACGCGCATGGCTTCCGCCGCGAAGCCCGCGTTTTCCAATATGTCGATCGCCGCCCCGACGTCCGCGCATCCTTGCAGCGGCGCCACGGCTTCCGGCGGCAGCGTCGCGCGTTCCATGACGATCGCGAGTTCCGCCCCGGTGAGTTTTGTCACTGTGCCCGCCATGTCAGTTGATCATCGTAATCGCGCCCTTGAGCGTCGTCATCACACCGGATTTGAAGGTTCCCATCAGGCCGCCTTCGAAGGTCGCCATCAGATCGCTCTTAACGTTCAGTTGCAATCCCGCCTTGATATCCGTTGTCATCCCCCCCTTCAACGAGGCCGTCATTCCACCTTCCATGTCGAGCTTCATCGCGCCTTTGATGGTCACACCCATCTGGTCGATTTTGATCGAGCTACCGCCCACTTTCAACGTGATCGACTGCATCGCCTCCATGTCGATCTTACCCAGGCCGGCTTTGATCTCGATGTTGCCCATGGCGACGTCCAGGCTATGGTTGCCCATGCCGATCTTTTCTTTGTGGTTGCCCATGGACACCTCGAAGGTGCTGTTTCCCTTCGAAATTTTGAGATCGCTTTTGCCCTGGGTCACTTCGAAAGAGTGATCCTTGTCGATCTTGATGGTTTGTTTGCCGTGGACGGTGATCGTTTCGTCCACCTTGACCGTCACGATCCGGCAATTATCGACTTTCAGCGTTTCGTCGTGCTCGACATGCGTCGTCAGGTTCTTTTCGGCGTGGATATAAACCAGCTCGTTGCCGATTTTATCGTCGAAGGTCAGTTCGTTGAATTTCGCGGCCGCGCCTTTCAGGCTGGACCGCGTGCGGAAACCGGATTTGGTTTTATCGGCCTTGCTGTAAATCGGCGCCGACACACCGTTGTACAGGCCGCCGACGACGATCGGCCGGTCCGGATCGCCATCGACAAAGGCCACCGCCACCTCGGTCCCGACCCTGGGCAGGAATTGCGCGCCCCACCCGTTGCCGGCCCAGGGCTGGATGACGCGGGCCCAGATGGAGGCACCGCCGGTCGCTTCGGCGCGATGGTCCCAGAAGAAACGAACTTTGACGCGGGCAAGATCGTCGGTATGGATTTCCTCGCCGGTCTGCATTTTGATGTCGGAGCCAGCGCTGCTTTGCGGGCCCATCACCAGGGCGGTGTGCAAACCGTCCATGCGCGGGCGCGGGGTGGAAATGCGCTGGCGCCAGGGGATCTTGTATTTGAACGCCTCGAATCGGTTGCGGTAGGAAATCGTTCCGTCATTGGTAATCCAACTGTCGTCTTCGATAATGTGGGACGCGCTGCGCACGACATAGGTGTCGTCGTCCGGACCCGCAGGCGCATTTGTCACTTTGAACTTGCCACTTGGCACCAGGGCGCCGAAATGGCTGGCACCGCGATACAACGAAACCTCGGCCTCTGCCGCCTCGATTTCGAATTTCGTCCGCGACGTTACGACTCCGGCGGCGTTGGTCAACGCGGGCCAGCGAAACGAGTCGCGCCCGGCGGCGCCGCCGGTCTTGAGTTTGGTCTTGGTTTCGGCTTCGAGTTTCGAGGCGGGCTTTTCCGGATCGTAGTCCTTCATCTTGAACGCGCCGGTGGCGGTCGCGCCAGGGGACCGCCATTCCTGAATGCCATCGCCCTCGATATCGTTGACGGTAAATTTCAGTGTCGCCTTCGGAATGTCCTTAAAGCCCGCGTTCTTGTCATCGACGATCAGCGTGTGTTTCGACGCGGTATGGTCGAACCAATAGAACAGGCCTTCCTCTTCCATCAGCCGCAGCGCGAACTGGTAATCGGTCTCATTATATTGGACGGTGTAAGGGCGCGCGGTGGAGCCGCCCGACGCCGAATACGTAAAATCGGTCAGGCCGGCGTCCTTGAACAGCGCCGACAGAATGTCCTTGACCGATTTGTTCTGATAGACGCGGCAATCGAGCGTCTGATTGAGAAACCACAGCCGCGGGCGGACGGTCAGGGTGTAGCTGTGAAACTCCGTCGCCTTCGTGTCGCCACGCCCGACACCGCCGTCGGACAGTTCCTGCACGATCCCGTGGAAATGGCGAATCGGCCCGTCGGCGTCCTGTAAGACGACGCAAACCGGCATATTCAACAGGTCGTCGGGTTTGATCGCGCCTTTCTGGCTGATCGCGAGAATGCGGAACGCGAACGGGTGGCTGATTTCCTCGTCGGCGGCGAAATACGTCGGGATCAACGCATCCGCCCCGAGCGGCGAGGTCATGAACATCAGGGCCTTGGAACGATCCCACGCCATTTTCGAGTGGCCTTATCCGGTGACGTTGGCTCGGCGGGACGCTTCCCCCCCCGAATTTGCGAAGCGTATCAGATTTGAGCGGCGAATGTCGATAGTGAAACGGGCTCGCCCCCTGGGACGTTCGTTGGGACGTTCGTTTGGACGCTTATTGGCCGGCCTCGGGCAGCGCCATCCGCCGGATCGTTCCGCTTGTACTATGGCCTTCCCGCAGATCGACCAGCAACACACGCCCGCCCCAGCCCTGCACCAGGTCCGCGCCCACCACCCGATCGACGGTGTAGTCGGAGCCTTTGACAAGCACGTCCGGGCGCAGCGCGCGAATCATTTCCAACGGCGTATCCTCGTCGAACAACACGACCATATCGACCGGGGACAGAGAGGCCATGACGATCGCCCGCGCGTCCTCGTTCTGCACGGGCCGGGTGGGGCCTTTCAGCCGCCGCACCGAGGCGTCCGTGTTCAGGGCCACGATCAACCGGTCGCATCCGGCGCGCGCCCGGGTCAGCAAATGGACGTGGCCGGGATGGATCAGGTCGAAGCAGCCATTGGCGAAACCGACTTTCAGACCTTGTGCCCGCCAGGCGGCAACCCGATCCTTCGCTTCTTCGAACCCCTGAACCTTACGGTCGGTCGTTGCGAGCCCGCCCGCGTGCAGGGCGTTCAACAACTCGGCCTGCGTCACCGTCGCGGTGCCGGGTTTGCCCACGGAAATCCCCGCCGTGACGTTGGCCAGCATCGCCGCTTCGGCCAGCGGCGCGCCCGCCGCCATGGCGACAGCCAGCGCCGCGACCAGCGTATCGCCGGCGCCCGAAACATCGGCGACGTCGCGCGCACGGGCCGCCAGATGCAGCGCCGCCTGTCCCCGGCGGGCCAGCGTCAGACCCTTGGCCGAGCGGGTGACGAGCACGGCCTCGCCGCCAGTCGCATCCAGCGCGGCGCGTCCGGCCCGATCGGCCTCGGCGTCGAACCGGGCATCGATATGGCTCGCGGCACGGACTTCCAACTCGTTCGGGGTCAGCACCGTCACACCTTTATAAGCGCCGAAGTCGGGACGTTTCGGGTCCGCGATGGTGCGTTTTCCATGCGCCGCGATCATGGCCAGCAAGGGGCCAAGCACGTCTTCGCACAGCACGCCTTTGGCGTAATCCGACAGGATGACGATGTCGGTGTCCGGCAACGCCGCTTCCACCGCGCGCAGCAAGGCCGCAGCGGTCGCGGGATCCAGTGGCTCGGTCGTTTCCTCGTCCATCCGTAACAACTGCTGGGAGCCGGCGATGAAACGGGTTTTCGCGGTGGTCGGCCGGTTCGGCGCGACAATCAAAGCCGACTCGACTCGATCGGATGTTCGTAACAGCGCGGCCAAGGCGTTGCCCGCCGGATCGTCGCCGGCAACGGCGGCCAGCACGGCGTGTCCGCCAAGTGCGGCGATGTTCATCGCGACATTGGCCGCGCCGCCCGCCGTGTCGTGGCTGCGGCGCGGGCGCAGCACCGGAATCGGCGCTTCCGGCGACAGCCGATGCGCGTCGCCGATCCGGTAACGGTCCAGAATCGCGTCGCCAACCACCAAAATCCGCGCGCGGCCGAAATGGCGGACATATCCCGCCAGTTCCCTGTCGTCCGGTACGCGCGCGCCGTCTGTCATCGATCCGGTCCCATACTTCGCCGCGACCTGATAGCAGTCCGGCGTCCCCGCCGCATCCGCGAAATTCGCGCGACGGCGGTTCCATGTCGGCGCGCGGCGCGTTACAACACCTCCGCCGTCCGGGCGCGGCACTCAAGGAGGTATCGTGAACTATTTTCCGCCATTCGAAATCGTTCGCCGTGCCGTCGATATTTCGACCGTGCGCGGCGAATTGCGGGTGAATGTCTCGTATGAAGACTTTGTTAAACTTCTGAAGCTAATGATCGGCGGCCTGGAGGTCGACGAAACATGGTACTCGCGATTGTATGACGATATCGGGCAGGCGATCCGTACCGGAACGATCCGTTCCGCCCAGGAGCATTTCGTGAACGATGGATATTTCGAAGGCCGGTTGCCGTTTCCCATCCGGGTCGACGAAGCCTGGTATCTGCGTCAGTACCCCGATGTGGCCGACGGCATTCGCAAGGGCCTGCTGACCACCGCGCAGGAACATTTCGATCTCTCTGGTTATAAAGAGGGGCGGCTTCCCTTTGAAATGTAAACTCTGGGCTGGCCGGGAGTCTTCCGGGATTTGGACGATCGTCGCCCGGGGGAACGCATGACCAGGCGGCCAACGGCGAAAGCGCGGCGGGAGACGAAGGCGAACCTGGACCGCGATGGAACACAGGACGCCGAAGCGGCCGTCCAGGGGATCGGCGCCAAAGGGATTGCGGACGAGGGGACCGGGATGCGCGAGCCAGGCGGAGATGTATCCGCCGAAAGGACGGCGGAGGCCTTTCCCGCCGGCCCAACATTTCCCGGAAAACCGGCGATCCCAGGCGCGGCCTCAGGCACCGTCAAGGTCGAAATAGAATCCGAAATCGTCGGCTGGCTCGCTGGCGACCGCTTCGACGTGGCCATGCGAGGTCAGATTTTATCGTCCTCGCCCGCCATGTCGCTGTCGATCCGCGGAATTGGCGGAACCGAACTCGCGGGCATCGCGTTCGGGCAGGGGGACGCGACTGAAGCAGCCCCTGCGCGGGGCGGCGGCATCGTTCATACGACCGGCTTCCAGGTCTATATCCCGATGCCCGGGGATGGAGTGGTGGAGGCGATCGATCTGTCGGTCGTGGCCGAAGGACGGGATGGCGCCAGGTTCGAAGAACCCTTGCGACTGGGCCGCATGGAGGACAAAGCCGCGATCCTGGCCGGGCCGTCGCGCGACATGGCGGGCATCGACCTGCCGGCCGCCCAAGGCATCGTTTACCTGGAAACCGCCGAACTGACCGAGGACGGGTATCTGATCGTCAATGGCTGGACGCTCGCCCGTTCGCCCATCGTGGCCGTGCAGGTCTTCGCCGCCGAGACGCGCCTGGGTGCCGCCGGGCATGGCCGCGCCCGGGCCGATGTCGGCGAGGTTTATCACGATTACCCCAACGCCCATTTGTCGGGTTTCGCGCTGGAACGGCCGGAGTCCGACGGAATGCCCGGGGTGTCGCATATCACCGTGCGCGCGATGTGCCTCAGCGGCGCCTGCCACGCGTCCACCGTGCCGCTGACCCGGCCGCCAAATCTGCCTTTCGTTCCCTCGCCGGTTATCGACACGGGGCCCGCGGCGGACGCGCCGCCCGAAACATCCGTTGCCAAAATTCCGGCTGGTGAAACCCTGTCTGGCGAAACCCCGTCTGGCGAAACCCTATCTGGCGAAACTCCGGCTGGCGAAACTCCGGCTGGCGAAACCCCGGCTGGCGAAACCCCATCTGGGCCCGTCGTCTCGGACGAGGCAGCCGAAGTCGCCGCGCGCGTGGCGGAACAATCGGCGTTGGCGGCGCAACCGATTTTCCTGATCTGCGACAAAGCAATCCTGATCGCCACCGACGTGCTGCGCGTCGAGGGCTGGGCCGCCTGCGGACTCGGCATCGATCGTATCCAGATCGAGGTGGACGGCTACGCGCAGGGTATCGCCGATCATGGGCTGGACCGTCAGGACATCGCAGCCGAATACCCGGGCCTGCCCACCAACGCCGGCTTCGTGTTCGAAAAAACAATCCGGGGCCTTTCCACCGGACCGCACGAGGTCAAGATCGTCGCGTTCAGCTGCGGCGGCGGCGAAAAAGAAGTCTCGCTGCCGGTCGCCGATCCCGCCGTTCCCGCCTTCCGGTTCGAACTCGACACCCCCGCGACCCGAGAAGGCATCGCCACCGATCCGATCTCCGGACGCATGACCATCGAAGGCTGGGCTCTCGCTCGCGACGGCATGGCCGGAATCGACGTGGCATTGGACGACACGCCGCTGGGGCCGGCGCATTACGGACTCGCGCGCCCCGATGTCGGCGCGGCGTTTCCGGGATGGGAAGGTGCGACGCGCAGCGGCTATACCTTCCATTGCCCCGCCCGCGCTTTGCCGGACGGCGACCATATCGTGCGGCTGACCGCGCGCTCGCTGACCGGCCAGACCCATGTCCACGCGTTCCGGATCACCGTCAAAAAGACCGATAACCCGGAAGACACGGTTTCCATCCGCCGGTTCGTAAGCCAGGTGGAGCGCGACACGATCCACGGCGTGCTGGCGCAAATGGGCGTGCGGCCCATGTTTCACCTGACGATCGCCGGCGATCCGGGCGCGACCCTAGAGGCCAGGTTGTTGACGTTGCGCTCGATCGCGGAACAGGCGTGGACCGGTTGGCGCGCCACCGTGCTGGCGCGGGACGCCAAAGAGGCCAAGGCGATCCGTGCGGTGGCGGCACGGTTGGGACCCGATATCGCGGCGCGGATCCGTGCCATCGATCCGTCCGCCAGGTCCGCCTGGTCCGCGCCATTGGCGGCCGTCAATGGCGCGGACCTGATCGTTATGCTGGCGATCGGCGACGAACTTGGCCGCGACGCGCTCAGCGCCCTTGCGACCGCGAGCGGGCTGCGTCCGGCCGCCGATTTCCTCTACGCGGACGAATTCCGCGCCGCGTTGGACCCGTTGCGGCCGGAAGCCTACTTCAAGCCGGATTTTTCGCCCGTACTGTTGATGTCGGCGAATTACATCGGCCGCCCCTTCGCGATGCGGCCGGCTGTGCTGGCGAAGACCGGCGCGACGGCGGCGTCTTTGTGCCGGGACGGGTTTTACGACCTGGTGCTGCGCGCGACGGAAGCGGCGGCGTCGGTTTACCACGTGCCGGAATTGCTCAGCCGCACCGATGGCGGCGTGGCGGCAAATTCGGACGATGGACTGGCGGCCCTGACCCGGGCTTTGACACGCCGGGGCATCGCGGCCGAGGTGCTGCCGGGCCTGGCGCCGGGAACCTGGCGCGCGCGCCGCACGGCACCGGTCACGGGCAAAGTGTCGATCGTCATTCCCACCCGCGCGGCAAAGGATCACATCCGGACCTGTCTGACATCGTTGCGGGCGCTGACCCGTTACCCGAATTACGAAATCGTCTGCATCGACAACATTCCCGACGAAGACGAGGCGTCGAAGGCGTTCCTGCGCGAACACGCCGACAAGATCGTCGCCATTCCGCCGCCGTTCAACTGGTCGCGCTTCAACAACCGCGCTGCCATGGCTGCGGATGGCGAATTCCTGCTGTTCCTGAACGACGACGTGGAAATCGTCGAGCCCAGTTGGCTCGATACGATGTTGGAGGACGCGGCCTTGCCAGAGGTCGGCATCGTCGGCGCACGGCTGCTTTATCCGAACCGGACGGTCCAACACGCCGGGATGTTCCTTGGCGCCAACGGCACCGCAAATATTGGCCGGCACGCCTTCCGTTACAGCGACGAAACCGAGCAGGGGTATTTCGGACTGGCTTTGACCCGGCGCGAGACGATCGCCGTGACCGGTGCCTGTATGCTGGTCCGGCGGGAGGTGTTCGACCGTCTGGGCCGGTTCGACGAAGCGCACGACGTCGTGAACAACGATCTCGACTTTTGCCTGCGCGCGCATCGCGCGGGTCTGGCCACGATCTATACGCCGCACGCCACGTTGATCCATCACGAACTGGCCAGCCGGGACAACATGACCGACGACTTCGACACCGTGCGGTTCGAGTCGGACTGGGGCACGTTGTTCGCGGGGGGCGATCCGTATTTCAACCCGAACCTGTCGCGCCATTCCGACGATTACCGCATCGACGACGAAGGCGTGCGTGGGATGTACGCCGGACATCCGCTGATCCATCGCGCGGATGTGAAGAACATTCTGGTCGTGAAGCTGGATCATATCGGCGATTTCATCGCGGCCCTGCCTGCGATCCGCCGGTTGAAGGCGTGCTTCCCCGGCGCGCGCCTGACGGTGCTCGCCGCGCCCGCCTCGACGGCCTTCGCCGCGACCGAACCGGCGATCGACGAATTCATATCGTTCGAGTTCTTCCACGCGCGCTCGGAGCTGGGGGAGCGTGCGTTGACGGCCGCGGACCTCTCTGGGCTGGAGCAAACGCTGGCGCCGTATCGTTTCGATATCGCCATAGATCTGCGCAAGCATCTCTCGACGCGGCATATTCTGCGGCACACCGGGGCGAAAATCCTGGCGGGTTTCGATTCGGTCGATCGTTTCCCCTGGCTGCATGTGGCGTTGGAGTGGGAGGGCGATAAGGCCCTGCAACATAAGCGCAATCATATCGCCGACGATCTGTTGCACCTGGTATCCGCCTTAGACGTGGCCTGCGAACCCGCGCGGCGGCTGATCGATCCGCGGCCCGCACCGATGACCGTGGCGGACATGCCCGCCGTGGCCCGCCCGCTGTTCGACCGCCCGGTGGTGGCGATCCATCCCGGCGCCGGGAACGTGACCAAGCAATGGCCGGTCGTGCATATTCGCGCGCTGATCGGCCTTCTGCTTGCGCGCGGCGATGTGTCGGTGCTCCTGATCGGTGGCCCGGACGAGGCGGAAATCGCCGCCGGGATGGTCGCGGATATCGACCGGCCGGATCGCGCCGTTTCCGTGGCCGGGGCGGTCGCGTTGCGCGATCTGCCCAAACTGCTGGCGGCCTGCGCGCTGTACGTTGGGAACGACAGCGGACCGAAGCATATCGCGGCCGCGATGGGGGTGCCGACGATCGGCGTGCATTCCGGCGTGGTCGATCCCGGCGAATGGGCGCCGATGGGCGAACGCGCCGTGGCGCTTTACCGCAACATGAGCTGCGCACCGTGTTATTTGTCCAAGGCCGAGGACTGCCCGCGCGGGCTCGCATGCATCCAGTTGCTCGACCCGGCGCTGGTTTACCGGATGGCGGAAAAATTTCTGGCCCGCCCGGTCACCGCCACCGCGCCTGCGGCCGCGTGCGAACCGCGGATGTTGACGGACGCGCCGGTTTGATCG
>JAYWAX010000462.1:0-11007 GCA_043782125.1 Acetobacteraceae bacterium
GGGCATCCGCAAGGCCGCCGGAAGAATTGGCCTCGCGCGCGCATCCCCGCGATTGTTCGCGTGGCGCGCGACGATTCGTTGCCGTCCGCGCGCCAGGTCGATAACCTCTCTCCTGCGGGTCCATCCGGCCGTTTGAACGATGCCGGGAATGCCGCGAGGGAGGGCGTCGCGGCGCGTTTTGCCGTCGCGCCCCTGTGCAACAGGGTGGTCTGGCCGGGGTTCCGGTGGCCGGGATTCCGGCTGGCTGGCGTTCCGAAACGGCCGCCCGCGAAGGGAAAGGCGATACGGCGATGCCCACTGGCACCGTGAAATGGTTCAACACGACCAAAGGTTACGGCTTCATCGGCCCCGATTCTGGCGGCAAGGACATTTTTGTCCATATCAGTGCTGTGCAGAAAGCCGGTCTGCGCTCACTCGACGAGGGACAGAAATTGTCCTTCGAGGTGGAGCAGCAAGCCAATGGCCGCGCCGCGGCGATCGATCTGGCGGAAGCAAGCTAAGTTCCTTCGCGCAGACACATGTCCCGGCTTGCCCGGGCATGTGGGGCTTGCGTGACTCGCCGCGGTCATCTAGGCAGGAGTTGAATTCGGGATGGGCCGCGATGAGTCATACCCTGGAAGACCGCGCTCGCTCGCGGCGCATGCCAGGCGCCACACCTGAGGTAGCCCTCGACGCCGCAGCGATTCGCGATGCGTACCGGCGATGGTCTGGCTTCTACGATATCGTGTTTGGCGGTGTGTCGTCGGCCGGGCGCAAACGCGCGGCCGCGCTGGTAAATCGATTGCCCGGACGGGCCGTGCTGGAAGTCGGGGTCGGAACCGGCCTGGCTCTGCCGCGTTACGCGCCGGACAAGCGAATCACCGGAATCGATCTGTCGACCGAAATGCTCGCTTTGGCGCGCCGCCGGGTGGCAGAACTCGGTCTGCGCAATGTCGATGGCCTGATGGAAATGGATGCGGAGGCGACGGATTTCGCCGATGGCCAGTTCGATACTGCGGTCGCGATGTTCGTGGCCTCTGTCGTGCCAAACCCGCGGCTTTTGCTGGCGGAGTTGCGGCGCGTGGTGAAGCCGGGCGGGAACATTCTGTTCGTCAATCATTTTGCGGCCCAGGGTGGACCGCGGTGGTGGGTGGAACGGGCAATGGCGCCGATGTCGCGGCGCCTGGGCTGGCACCCGGATTTCGCCATGCAGGCGCTGTTCGAAACCGAGGAAATCGCGGGACTCGAAACCAGTCCGGTGCGGCCGTTTGGAATTTTCACGCTGGTGCGATTGCCGAACTGACGCGAAATCGCGGCCCGTATGTAACCGCGACGCGGCGATCGAACCCGCCGCGAAACGTCGGGTTTCTTTACACCTCCGCACCAGAGCTTCGCGGAAATCCAAGAAATCCAAGCAGTTACCTCGCGGCACGCGGATTGCTTGACCCGTTTTGACTGAGCCTGATTTTGAGCGTGGCGAACATCACGGAGTGACGGCGATGACACGATTTGGCATGGCGTTGGTGGTATTGGCGGGCGTACTCGGATGCTGGCCTGCGGCGCATGCGACGGTATACGGGGTAACTCGGTCCATCGGCGGCGGCAGCGTGGCCGGAACCATCACGACCGACGGTAAGCTTGGCGCGTTGGCGACCGCGAACATCACGGACTGGGACCTGATACTGAGCGCGGGGGTCGATGTCGCCGGAATTCAGGGACCTTTGACGGGCGGTGCGAACTCGGAAGTCCTGATCGTGGGAAGCGGATTGACCGCGACGCCCGATACGCTTTCATTCGACTTCGGGAGTGTCAGCTCCGTGTTGTTCCAGGCGCCACACATTGGCGCTGGCGGGAACTGGTATAGTCTTGAGGGCATCGGCGGTTACGTCACGCCGCTCGGTACCCTTCATCCAGGTCTGGGCGTCGAGTCGGTCCAGGTCGGCGATTACAATGCCGACCCACTCCAGTCCGGCCCGAACGGCGTGACGACATTTGCGGGCACGACGGAAACCGTCGCGATCCCAGAACCGGCAACGCTCGCGATCCTGGGTTTTGGCCTGACCGGTCTCGGGCTGGCGCGCCGCCGGAAGGGCTGAATCCACGCGGCTTTGCCGCACACACACGCGCGCGCCGAGTCGAAGAACACCTTAAGGCGCCCAGGGTGGGCATCATGCCGCCCGGCATCGCATTGCCTGAAGGCGGCACGGGCCAATCGATCCCCCCGCATCGCCGCTGGCCCACGATACCGTTCCACGTCACCGGTAAAGCCGCTGCCATGTGCGTGTTTTCGTATGCCTGAATATCACGCTTTCTCACGAAATTCCGGCAGGATTTCCTTGCCGAAGATACGCAATGCCTCGCGAGAGCCCCCCACGTCGATCAGAAGCATGTGCCGCACGCCCGCGGCCTCGTACGTTTTAAGACGCTTTACGATTTCCTCTGGCGGTCCAATCAACGCATCCGTTTCCGTCAGCCGCCGCATGTTCTCCGCGTCGCCGTGCCCCTGGAAATGATTGCCCGCGATTGGCCCCGATGGCGGTAACGACAATTCCTGCACATTTTGCAGAAACCGCCGCCGCAACTCCTGCTGGCGTGCCCGCTCCTCTGCGGTGTACGCCAGATGAAACGCCCGCGTGACCCCGGCGGAAAACGGATCGAACACCCGTCCGGCTTCCTCCACCGCTTTTCGAAATGTCGCGACCTTGTGCCCGACAACCTCGGGCGAACCGTTCTGCGCGACCAGCATGTTCATGCCCGCGCGCGCCGCCTTGATAATGGAGGCATCGCTGTTCGCCCCGATCCACAGCGGCGGATGCGGCTGCTGCACCGGCGCGGGTTCGATCACGACATTGTCGTAATTCCAATAGGTGCCATGGTGCGAAAATCGCCCTTTCGATGTCCATGCTTTCAGAATGAAATCCAGACATTCCTGGTACCGCGCATCCGCCTCCGCCATGTCCATGCGGAATCCGGCAAACTCGCTGTACCGGTATCCCCGCCCAATCCCCAGATCGAGCCGCCCGCCCGACACCACGTCCACGGTCGCCGCCTGTTCCACCAGCAATGCCGGATTGTGCCAGGGCAACACCGTGACCGCCGTCCCCAGCCGCATTTTTCGCGTGCGCGCCGCCAAATAAGCCAGCAGATTTAACGACGCCGAGACCTGGCCGAACCCGGTGAAATGGTGCTCGACCAGAAACACGCTCTCGAACCCGAGGTCTTCGGCTTCCAGAACGTAATCGATGAATTCGTGAATCTGCTGGCTGTCGCTTGGCTGATCCCCGATCGACGTCCGCGCGCCGCCAAAAAGTCCGAATTTCATGTTTCCCGTCTCCCGATCCATCTCGCGCCGTTCCTTGAACGCTGTCACACTCAAGGCATCGCCTCAAGCGCCGGGTTTCCGCGCCGGGGCCGTTCGTGCCATCCTGCGTCAGACCCAGACCGAGGATCGATCATGAGCCACGCCCTCGCCGCCGCCCCCGTTTCCGACCGGATTCCGCTGCTGGACATCGGCCCTTATCTGGCGGGCGAACCCGGTGCCCGCGCATCTTTGGCCCAGGCGATTGACAAGACCTGCCGCGATACCGGCTTCCTGGTCATCGCCAATCACGGCATCGATCCCGCTTTGGTGGACGGCGCCTTCGCCGCCGCCAACGCCTTTTTCGACCGCGCGGCAGATCGCAAACTCCAGCTTAAAATCGGCGACCTGAACATCGGCTATCTGCCCTACGGCGCCCAGATCGTTCGCACGTCCAAAGTTCACGTCAACACCCAGCCCAATCTGAGCGAGAGTTTTTATATCGTTCACGATCTGAGCCCGGACGATCCGCGCATCGTCGCGGGCGATCCGCTGTACGGACTGAACAAATGGCCGGTGGAAATGCCGGAATTCAAAGCCGCCACCCTGGCTTATATGCGCGCCATGCGGCCGCTGGCCGAAAAAATGGTCTCCGCGATCGGCACTGCTTTGGGCGTTTCCGACGATTATTTCGTGGGCGAATTCAAGGAACCCACCACCACGCTGCGCCTGATCCGTTACCCCGGGCAGGAAAACGCCAACGACAACCAGTTCGGCTTCGCGCCCCATATCGACACGAATTTTTTAACGTTGCTTGCCCGTTCCATTTTGCCCGGCCTCGAAGTCCGCACCACCCAAGGCGAATGGATCCGCCCCCCGCACGTCCCCAACACCTTCGTCCTCAACACCGGCGAAATGCTGGGCCGTTATTCCAACGGCCGGTACATTCCGACACCGCATCGTGTCATCAATGACAGCACCGCGCTGCGCCACGCAATTCCGTTTTTTTTCGGACCAGGACTGGAGGCGATCGTGAAGCCGGTGGCGCCGTGTGTGAGTTTGGAAAACCCCGCGAAATACGAACCGATCCTTTACGCCGATCACCGCCGCAAACTGAATCTCACGAATTTCGACCACCGGCGAGGCACGGCGCCACAGCCCGAACAAATAACACCGGCGGAGTCATGACGCCATCGTGCCGGATCGAACCGCGCATATAACATCGCCGTCCGGCGCGTGCGGCACCGCAGCGTCGTGCGCTTCCCGCCAAATCCCACCCCAAACCTGATCGTACTTACCCAAAACGCGCTAAACAGGCACGCAATCGGAGAAACGCCCCATGGAATTCGGCATCGGCATCGCCACGTCCAGTCAGTCCTGGAAACTTGCGCAACGCGCCGAGGACCTCGGCTTCTCGCACGCCTGGTTCTACGACACCCAGATGATCACCGCCGACTGCTTCGTCGCCATGGGTGCCGCCGCCGCCAAAACCAGCCGCATCCGACTGGGCACCGGGGTCCTTGTCCCCTCCAACCGCATCGCTGCCGTCACCGCCAACGCCTTCGCAACCTTGAACGGCATGGCCCCCGGGCGTATCGATTTCGGCGTCGGAACCGGATTTTCTGCCCGCCGCGCCATGGGTCTTGGCGGTATCAAACTCGCCGCAATGGAAGAATACATCCGCGTCGTTTACGGGCTGCTCAACGGCGAAACCCTGGAAACCGAAATCGAGGGCAAGCCGCGAAAAATCCGCTTCCTCAATCCGGACGCAGGCCTGATTAACATTAAGGACCCGGTCAGGCTTCACGTCTCCGCCTACGGACCGAAATCGCAACAACTGGTCGCGAAACTTGGCGCCGCCTGGAAGACCTTCGTCAGCGACGTCCCCGGCGCGCTGACGGCCATCGAGGACATGCGCAAGGACTGGACCGCCGCGGGCCGCGCCGTCGCCGACCTCTATACGACCGTCTGGGCCTGCGGCTGCGTCCTGCAACCGGGCGAGCCAGCCGACAGCCCCCGCGCCATGGCACAGGCGGGCCCACGCGCCGCCGTGCTGCTGCACCGGGCCGCCGATCTGGACATGACCGGCTGGAAAAATACCTCGCCGGTCCCGGACAGCGTGCAAAAGAATATCGACGGTTACCTGGAAACCGCGCGGAAATTCGAACCCGCCGATGCCCGTTACCTCATGAACCATCGCGGCCACTTCGTTTTTGTAAAACCCGAGGAACGCCCCTTCATTGACGCCGAACTGATCCGGCGCACCACCTTCACCGCGACCGAGCAGGAACTGAAACAGCGCATCGAGGCCATGCGAGACGCCGGCTGGAACCAGTTCGTCATCCCCATTACCCCCGGCCAGGAAGACGCCATCGAAGATTGGGCGCGCATCGCGAAGGCCTTCGCCTGATGCAATCGGCCCGCACCGAATACAAAGCGCTGGGTTTGATCTGCGCCGCCCATTGGGTGAGCCATTTTCACTACCTCGTCCTCGTCCCGCTGTTTCCGCTGCTGAAACAAACTCTGGGCGTCGGATATGTCGAACTTGGCCTGATCATTACGATTTATAATATCACCAGCGGTCTGGTGCAGACGCCGATGGGTTACATCTCCGATCGCTTCGGCGCGCGGCGCACCTTGATCGGCGGCCTGCTGTTAAGCGGCCTGACCTTCGTCTCGATCGGCCTGTTTCCGGTCTATCCCTGGATGCTCGCCGCCGCCGTGCTTCTGGGCATCGCCAACGCCGTCTATCACCCGGCGGATTATTCCATTCTGGGATCGATCATCGACCCCCCGAGGCTCGGACGCGCATTTTCATTCCACACCTTCTCCGGCTTCCTGGGCTCCGCCGTCGCGCCGGTGACGATGATCTTGATGGCGCAGTCCATCGGCATGGGACCGGCGATCGTCGTCGCGGGCTTTCTGGGTTTGGTTTGCGCGGTGCCGCTGATGTTCGCGGGCTGGCTGGACGGCGAGCAGGGAAAACAGGCGAACCTGGGCAGCGAGGCGCATATCCCGATGCGCCGCCTGCTGACCCCCGCCGTCCTGAGCCTCGTCGGTTTCTTCACCCTTCTCAGCCTCAGCAGCGGCGCCCTGACGAATTATTCCGCAGTCGCACTGGTGTCCATGTATGACGTCAGCTTTTCCGCCGCCAATGCCGCTTTGACCGCTTTCCTGTTCCTGATGGCTCTGGGCGTTCTGGCCGGCGGGTTCATCGCCGACGCCACGAAACGCCATGGCGATGTCGCCGCGGGCGGGTTCGCGGGCGCCGCCGTCCTGATTTTGACCGTGGGAACCATCGACCTGGGACCGATCCCGACGATCGCGGCCATGGGCACGGCGGGTTTTCTGTCCGGTATGATCTCCCCGTCGCGGGATATGCTGGTGCGCGCGGCATCCCCGCCCGGCGCCTTCGGCCGTGTCTTTGGCATCGTTACGACCGGCTTCAACATCGGCGGCGCCATCGGCCCTGTGATTGGCGGCTGGATCATGGACCATAATTTGCCGCGCTGGGTGTTCTACGCCTCGGCGATGTTCATGATCCTGACCGCGATCATGGGCCTGGCCAGCGAGTGGCGCGCCAGGCGGACACGCGCGCTGGCCTCCGCCTGAATATCGCCCACGTTCCGTGCTTTCCATTCTTTCCCATGGGGCCGCCCTCAAACCCCGAGGAAATCCCGGATCCGCCCGTAGGCCACACGCGCCCGCACCGCCGATTTCCACAGCCCATGGAACGGAATTTCCCGAATCCCCGTCACCGGCATCGCCATTTCCACCCCTTGGCCGCCAATGATCCGCCGCGCCAGTTCCGGCCCCATCGCCGTGCTCAGCGCCACGCCGCGCCCGTTGTAACCCAGACAGACCAGCACCGTTTCCACGGGCTGATGCACATGCGGATAATGGTCTGGTGTTATTGCCAATTGCCCGCTCCAGGCCCACGGCCAGGCCACGCCGCGCAGGGCGGGCCAGAGCTGTACTGCGTAATCGATCAGATATTGTAACTGTCCGGCATGTTCGATCTCCCGCTGCACAGCGCGCCCGCCCATTAAGATCCGTCCGTCGCGGTTCTTGCGGTAATACAACGTGATATCTCCCATTTCGTACAAGGAGGCCCGGCTCGGCATCACGTCGTCCGGAACCGCCGCGCTCGCCACGATCGCCGAGAACACCGGCACGATGCTCCGCCGTAGGCCCGGCCACAGATCGCCGGTATATCCATTCATCGCCAAAACGATTTTCTCGGCCGTCACGGTTCCCGATCGCGTTTCCAGCTTCCAGCGTCCGCCATCCCGGCGCAGACGAGAGACGGGAGTCCCGCCATGCACCGTGGCGCCCGCGCGGAGAACCGCCTCGGTCAGTCCGCGCGCGAAAGCCAAGGGGTTCAATTGCCCCCCGCGCCGGTCGATCGTTCCACCGAGATATCGTTCCGACCCGGTCAGGCGCGCCATCGTTGCGCGGTCTATCATGTCAACATCGGAACAACGCCGCGCCCATTCCGCCACCGAGCGTTCCAGCCCGGACATGGTCCGCCGATGGAACGCGGCGCGCAGTGTGCCCGATTGCAGGGCCTCGCACGCGATCCCGTGCCGTGCGATCAGTTCGAACACCGCGTTCGGCGCGTTCCCGGAAAACGCCACCGCCGCCGCGCCCAAATCGCGTTCCACCCGGTCCGGATCCTGTTTCAGGCCCGGATTGACCTGACCGCCGTTACGCCCGGAGGCACCCCAGCCCGGCTCATGTGCTTCCAACACCGCGACATCGACGCCTTGTTCGGCCAAGCTTAACGCGGTCGAAAGCCCCGTAAAACCCGCCCCCACGATCGCCACCGGCACAGTCCGGTCGCCATCCAACGGCGGCGTGGGCGGCGATGGGCGGGCGGTTTCGGCATGGAGTGTTCGCGCTGGCATCATCGGCCTAAGATGACGCCAAAAGCCGGAGGAAACCACCATGGCCCCCAACACGAAACGCATTTTTTACACGAAATACCTGCCCTCGGCGGTGTACCCCACTGTGCTGGCGCCCAGGCCGGACGTGCAACTGGACAGGCTGGAAAACGATAGCCCGGATGAGGTCGCGATCCCGATTCTGACGCAGGCCCATATTTATCAGATCGGCGCGTCCCGCCAGATCATTGCGCCGCAT
Organism: Acetobacteraceae bacterium; assembly: GCA_043782125.1. Taxonomy (GTDB): domain Bacteria; phylum Pseudomonadota; class Alphaproteobacteria; order Acetobacterales; family Acetobacteraceae; genus Rhodopila. The sequence continues at coordinate 8,420 of JAYWAX010000462.1, forward strand.
TTACAGGTCAACGCCGCGTTGCTGGCGCGCACGCCGAATCTGATCGCCGCGTCCTCGAACGGCGCGGGCTACGACACGATCGATGTCGATGCCTGCACCGAAGCCGGGATCATTGCCGTCAACCAGTCGGGCGGCAATAAAGAAGCTGTGGCGGAGCACGCGCTCGCCATGATGATGGCGTTGTCGAAACGGATCGTCCAGGCCGACAGGCACGCCCGCACCGGGCAGCCGATCGACCGTGCCATGTATATTGGACGCGAACTGAATGGCCGCGTTCTCGGCGTGATCGGCATCGGCAATGTCGGCGGCAATCTGACCCGCATGTGCAAGGCCGCCTTCAACATGCGCGTTCTGGCCTACGATCCTTTGCTGTCCGTCGAACAGGTCGCGGCGCGCGGTGCGGAAAAGGCCGAACTCGACGACCTGTTGACGCAATCCGATTTCGTCTCGGTGCATTGCCCGCTGACCAAACAAAATCGCAAGATGATGAGCACCGCGCAATTCGAAAAAATGAAGCCCGAGGCCTATTTCATCACCACCGCCCGCGGCTTCATCCACGACGAGGACGCCTTGGCGCAGGCCTTGCGCGACAAGAAAATCGCGGGTGCGGGGTTGGATGTCTGGGAGGACGAACCGCCCCCGCACGACCATCCGCTGATGGCGTTCGACAACGTCATGGTCAGTCCGCACGTCGCTGGTTCCACGATTGAGGCGCGCGAAAACATGGGCCGCATCGCGGCGGAACAGGCGCTGGACATTCTGGACGGCAAGAAACCGCCGCGCCTGATCAACCCGGAAGTCTGGCCGGCTTATCGCGAGCGTTTCGCACGCATTATGGGGTTCGCGCCGGAGGAATGACCGGCGGGATTCGCCGCGCTGGCGTCGGGCGGCAAGGCGACGCGCGGTTTTGCTTTCTTCGATCGCCTCGCGGCCGGACGAGCGTTATGGACGTGATATCCGCTGTCCGAAAGGATGCTACATCGCGACGCCCCCTCCGCGTCATGGCACGCCCCCGAGCGGGCCATCCGAGGCGGTAGGACATCGCGGGAGTGGGCACGATCGGCCGCGGGAAGCGCCTCTCGTCGGATCGACGTGCCACACCCGGTGGCCCGGTCGAGCCGTGCCATGACGTGGGGGAGAATTGTATCGTGGATTGCGCGGCGCCGTCCCGCCCGGTGCGCGACTGCGTCAGCGCCTGCAATCACGTCCGGACCTCCTGCCTCCAGGCCACGAACCGGTCGGCGTTCTCCCGCGCCTCTTTCTCGATCGCCGCGAAATCCTGAATATACCTCGCGGCGAATCCCTCGATTCCCCAGCGTTCGTATTGCATGACATGCGTCAGCTCGTGCGCCCACAGCTTCGCATCGGCCTGCGCCACCTTGTCGTCGCGAAACAGGATCGTGTCGCCAAGCGTCATGGCGTCGATATCGCCGTACGCCATGGCCATGCCGGGAATGGCGATGGCGTCGGCCGTTCCGCTCGCAAAACGCACCTTTCGCAGAATGCCGTCCGGGAAATACCCCAGCAGCGCCCGCTTGACCGGCGCGGGCATCGGCTTCACCCCGGCCGCGATCGCTGCCTCCCGGCCTGCCTGGATCAGCGTCGCCAGCAACCGGCCCGCGTGCGCCAGCAACGGCGGCGGGATCGCCGGTTGGGCCCGCGCGGGTTGGGTTGGCGCCAAATGGACCCATGCGAAAGGCGCGAGTAAAAGCGAACGGCGCACGAGAAACACCCCTGAACAACACGCCGCCATGAGACCTCCCTTTCGCGTCGAGAGTACGGCTCGATTATGGCGGCGCCGCGACGATCGGAGTATCCTCGCCCCATGACCATACCGCCCCGTCCGAGCCCGCACATGTTCCAGGTCCAGCACCACGACCGGATCGATTCAACCAGCGACGAGGTCAAACGCCTTGCGGCGGCGGGCGCGCCGCACGGCACCGCCGTCCATGCCGACGAACAGGTTTCGGGCCGTGGCCGTATCGGCAAGACCTGGCACAGCCCGCCCGGGAACCTTTATTTATCGGTGCTGCTGCGTTTGGACATCCCCCCCGCGCGTGGCGGCGAACTCAGCTTCGTCGCCGCCCTGGCCGTCGCCGACGCCGTGGACGCGCTGTTGCCGAAACATACTCGCGCCACTTTGAAATGGCCCAACGACGTTCTGGTCGGCGGTGGTAAAATCGCGGGCATCCTGGTCGAACAGATCGACGGCGCCCGCATTGTCGGCATGGGCGTGAACATTCTGGAGGCCCCGCGCAACGCCCCTTATAAAACCGCGACCATCGCCGGGTCGGGCGGACTCGCCACCGTCGATGGCGCCCAGGACGTGCTTCTGGAACGCCTGACGGTTTGGCTGGATACGTGGACCGAGGAAGGTTTCTACCCCATCCGAAGCGCCTGGCTGGCCCGCGCCCACCCGCCCGGCACCCTGCTTCGCGCCATCACCGAGGGCCGGACCGAGGAAGGCACCTTCGCGGGCCTCGACGAAGACGGCGCCCTGCTGCTGGATACGCCGGACGGGCGCAAGCGGATCGTGGCGGGAGAGGTGAGCGCGTGAGGCAAGGCCTGCCCCGGCACGCCCGGCTTGC
>JAYWAX010000463.1:0-3976 GCA_043782125.1 Acetobacteraceae bacterium
CCTTGTTCGAAGAAATCTTTATCCCCACGTTGCGCCCGCGCGTGCGCCGTCCCAATTGGACAAGGGCGGCGCGTGCCGTCTTTCCCGGGAAACCCGCCATGCCTGATAAATTTTTCTATTTCCTCAAAACATTTCTCAGCACCGGACCGGCGTTGTTCGGGCTCCGGGGCGCGTTCGAGCACCCTGCCTATACCGTGCGGGAGTCGCTGGGTTCCGGTCTGGAAATTCGCGATTACCCCGCCACGTCGGCGGTCCAGGCGGTTGTCGCGGACACTGTGCGGACGCGCGCGTCGGAAACCGCGTTTCGCCTGCTGTTCGCCTATATCGCCGGGAAAAACAGGGGCGGCACGGCCATCGCGATGACCACGCCGGTGCAGATGGCGCCGACCCTGCTGGCGATGACGACACCGGTACAGGTTACGACCGGCGCGGCCAACGCGCTCACGATGCGGTTCTTTCTGCCCGCGCGACATGCCGCCAATCCGCCGGCGCCTGACGATCCACGCGTCAGCGTCGTGACCACACGGGCGACCACGACCGCGGCACTGCGGTTTTCAGGCAATCCCACGGAGAAAGCGTTGGCGGCGCGGGAGCGCGAATTGCTCGCACGTCTGTCGCGGACGGGGTGGCACGCTCAGGGCGCGCCGTATTTGCTGGCTTACGATCCGCCGTTTGCGATCCCATTCCTGAAACGGAATGAGATCGCGATCGAGGTTACCGCAAGCTCGCGTTGATCGCGGCCAAGGCCTTCGACCCCGGCACCAGAGCGGCGTCGCTCAGTTCGTTGAGCGGCGTATCAACCGTCTTCAAATGCGCGTGCAGGTCGCGCGGGTTCGGATCGACGTAAAGCAGGCCCGTGACCATTTCGCCGGCCGCGTGACGTTCCTGCATGTAGCTGAGGGCGCCGATGCGGTCATGCACGTCGTAATTGGCTTCCAGTTTCCGCAGCCGCAGGACGGAGCCGTCGTGCTGAGTCACCATTTCGACGGTCCCCGGCGCGTAATCGACCGTGATTTCGGACCGTCCGGTGATGATGTCCAGGCTGTTCACGGCTTCGTTGTGCTCCCGCACGAAGTCGAAGCTTTTGGTGGAGCCTTCGTGGTTGTTGAACGCCACGCAGGGAGAAATGCAGTCGATGAAGGCCGCGCCCTGATGCTTCAGCGCCGCTTCGATCAGCGGCACCAGTTGGGTTTTGTCGCCGGAGAAGCTGCGCGCCACGAAGGTCGCGCCGAGTTGCAGCGCCATGCCAACCAGATCGATCGCTTCGTCGCTGTTGACGACGCCGCGCTTGGATTTCGCGCCTTTGTCGGAGGTGGCGGAGAACTGGCCCTTGGTCAGACCGTACACACCGTTATTCTCGACGATGTAGACCATGTTGACGCCGCGGCGCATGGCGTGCGCGAACTGGCCGATGCCGATCGAGGCGCTGTCGCCGTCGCCCGACACGCCCAGATAGATCAGATCCCGGTTTGCCAGGTTGGCGCCGGTCAGCACCGACGGCATTCGCCCATGCACGGAATTGAAACCGTGCGAGGCGCCCAGAAAATAGGTGGGTGTCTTCGAGGAACAGCCGATGCCCGAGAGTTTGGCGATGCGGTGCGGCGGCAGATCGAGTTCGAAGCACGCGCGGACGATTGCCGCGCTGATCGAATCATGGCCGCAGCCAGCGCACAGCGTGGACACCGGGCCTTCGTAATCGCGCCGCGTGAACCCCAGCGCGTTCTTGTGCAGATCGGGATGATGCAGCTTCGGTTTGGCGAGGTACGTCATGGCAACCCCTTAACGCGGCGAACTGGTTTTGTCGGCTTCGATACGGGCGCCGATTGACGTGGCGATGAAGCTCGCGGTGATCGGCGTTCCGTCGTAGTGCAAGACCTTCGCCAGTTTCTTTGGATCGATTTCAAGCTCGATGATCAGCATGGACCGCAACTGGCCGTCGCGGTTCTGTTCGACCACAAACACCAGATCGTGTTCGTCGATGAAGTTTTGGACTTCTTCGCCGAACGGGAAGGCACGGACACGCAGCAGATCGAGGCCAACGCCTTGGTCGCGGATCAGGATTTCGTCCGCTTCCGTCATCGGCGCGCTGGTGGAACCGTAATAGATCGCCCCAAATCTGGCCGGCGCCTTGGCTGCGGTCAGGATCGCTTTGGGCACCAGGGTCGCGGCAGTTTTATGCTTCTTCAGCAGCCGGTCCATGTTTTCCTGGTAGTCGGCGCCTTCCTCCGAATACCGCGCCATCCGGTCCTTCGACGTGCCGCGGGTGAAGAACGCGCCCTTGCTCGGGTGGGTGCCGGGATAGGTGCGGTAGGTGATCCCGTCGTCGTCCACGTCGAGATAGCGGCCGAACAGCTTGCCCGCGTCCAGGTCTTCCTTGGTCATGACCTTGCCGCGATCCATGACCCGGCTGTCGTCCCAGTCGAACGGTTTGCAGAGGCGTTCGTTCATGCCGATTTCCAGATCGAGCATCACGAACACCGGCGTCTGCAACCGATCCGCCAGATCGAAGGACAGCGCGCTGAATTCGAAGCACTCGTATGGGTCCTCGGGGATCAGCAAGATGTGTTTCGTGTCGCCATGGCTGGCGTACGCACAGGCCGTGATATCGGTCTGCTGCGTGCGCGTCGGCATGCCGGTGGACGGACCGGAGCGCTGCACGTCCATGATCACGGCCGGAATTTCCGCGAAATACGCCAGGCCGATAAATTCCTGCATCAGCGAAATACCGGGACCGGACGTGGCGGTGAAGGCGCGGGCGCCATTCCAGGCCGCGCCGATCACCATGCCGATCGAGGCCAGCTCGTCCTCCGCCTGCACGATGGCGACCTTCGACTTACCGGTTTCCTTGTCCAGCCGCATGCGCGAGGCATAACGTGTAAAGCCTTCCACGAGCGAGGTGGAGGGCGTGATCGGATACCAGGCGCAGACTGTGGCGCCGCCGTAAACCGCGCCCAGACCGGCGGCGGCGTTGCCGTCGATGAAGATGCGGTCGCCAACGGTGTCGGCCTTGCGCATCCGCAGCCCGATTGGATACGTCATATTGGCCTTCACCCAGCCGATCCCCATTTGCAGCGCCTGCAAATTGGCGTCGATCAGCTTCTGCCGCCCCTTAAACTGCTCTGACAACAGGCCCTCGATGGACTCAGCATCCATATCCAGAAGGGCCGAAAGCGCGCCAAGGCCGACGATATTCTTGAACAACTGGCGCTGGCGCGGGTCGCTGTAGGCCTTGTTGGTCATTTCAGTCAGCGGCACGCCGAGTATGACAATGTCGTCCCGGAACTTCGACGCGGGCATCGGCTTGGTGCTGTCGTAGAACAAATACCCGCCGGGAACGATGGACTTCACGTCCTCGTCCCAGGTCTGCGGGTTCATCGCCGCCATCAGATCGACGCCGCCGCCGCGCGCGCCCAGATGTCCCGCTTCGGACACCCGGACCTCGTACCAGGTCGGCAGCCCCTGGATGTTGCTGGGGAAGATGTTGCGCGGAGTCGAGGCCACGCCCATGCGCAGCACCGCCTTCGCGAACATGGCGTTCGCGCTGGCGGAGCCGGATCCATTCACATTGGCGAACTTGACGACGAAATCGTTAACCCGCTGGAGGCCGATACTCCCCGGGGCCAAACGGTCTACTTGCTGTAGCATGCGTGCTCCGCTTGTGCCACGTCGATAAGGAAACGTTCCATGTCCCACGCGCCGGTCGGGCACCGCTCGGCGCACAGGCCGCAATGCAGGCAGACGTCTTCGTCTTTCGCCATGATGCGGCCGGTCTTCAATGCGGCGGACACATACAAATCCTGCGTCAGGTTATGCGCCGGCGCCTGCAACCGCGTGCGCAGATCGGCTTCCTCGCCGTTCGCCACGAAGCTGATGCAGTCAACCGGACAAATATCGACGCAGGCGTCGCATTCGATGCAGAGCTTGTCGGTGAAGATCGTCTGCACGTCGCAGTTCAGGCAGCGCTGCGCTTCCGAGA
>JAYWAX010000464.1:0-3973 GCA_043782125.1 Acetobacteraceae bacterium
GCGGCCGGTTCTGTCCCGGGGCATGCCCCGGGACAGAACAAGAACGAAGCGGACAGATCATGAGCTACATAAACCGGACATGTTGACGAGCTAGCGACAAATCAAACCATCCCATTTGCCCCCGCGCCAGCCCACGGCGTAACCTTGGTGCCACGCCACGAACGAGGACAACGCCCCATGAAAATCGCGCGCATCGAGACCTTCCTGTTCGACCCCGGCCTGGCAAAAAACCTCCTGTTCTGCCGCGTCGAAACCGAATCCGGCGTCCATGGCTGGGGCGAGGCTTACGTCACCCCCGGCAAAGAACAGGTCATCGAGCATTTGCTTCAGGTCATGGCCAAATACATGATTGGACGCAGCGCGCATTCCATACGGCATAGCGCCCAGGTGATTTTCGAAGATTTCGCGATGCGAAGGGCGTCGCTGGATTTGCTCTCGGCGTGGAGCGCGATCGAGATCGCGATGTGGGACATTGTTGCCAAGGCGGCGGGCCAACCGCTGTATAACATTCTGGGCGGGGCCTCCCGCGAACGGGTGAAGGTCTATGCCAATGGCTGGTCTTCTGGCACCGCGTCGATCGAGCAGAATCTGGAACGCGCGTTGAAGGTCAAGGAGGCCGGTTTCACCGCGCTGAAATGGGACCCCTTCCCGGGCCCCTGGCGCAGTTGGATCCACCGCGAGGACGAGGACCATGTCGTCCGTTACGTGCGCCGCATGCGCGAAACCCTTGGCCCGGACATGGGTCTTCTGGTAGAGGTGCATCGCCGTCTGGCGCCGATGCACGCGATCCGAATTGGGCAGCGTCTCGCGGAATTCGATATTGGCTGGTACGAGGAACCCAGCCTTTGCGACAATATCGAACTTGTGGCCGAAACCCGCCGCGCGATGCCGGGTGTGCCGATTGTGACCGGCGAGGCGATTTATTCCAAGGAGGGATTCGCCCAGGCGCTGGCGGCGCGGGCAGCAGATATCATTAATCCGGATATATGCAACTGCGGGGGAGTCAGCGCGATGCTGGACATTGCGGCGATGGCTCAACCGCACGCGGTAGCGATGTCGCCGCATAATTACAATTCGACGCTGATCGGTCTTGCCGCGACCGTGCAAATATCGGCGGTGATCCCGAATTTCTGGCTGGCGGAATGTTTCATCAATCTGAAACCGGCCTGCGACGAAATCGCGATCCAGCCGCTGATCGTGAAGGATAGTTTTGTCGAGTTGCCAACGGCGCCGGGTCACGGGATCGATCTGGACCTGGCGAAGTTAAAGGCGAAGCCGTACCGCGACATGGGCACGCGCGCGGGGATGACGTTGCGGAGCCACACCGAAGAATTCCCACGGAAGCATTACCAGGTCGCTCCGACGCGGACCGGGTTCTGACGCGGATCGATCGGAAAATGGTGGCCGTTCGTTCATCGCGCCTCAAATCGCGCCTCTGAGGCTTTCCATGTCTGACCCGCTCCCCTCCGAATTTTCCTTGATCGAAAAATACTTCCGTCCGCTCGCCGGCCCGGGCTCCCTGGACCTGCGGGACGATGCAGCCCTGCTCACGCCACCGCCGGGCCGCGACCTGATCCTGACCGTCGATGCCATGGTCGCGGGCGTTCACTTTCTTCCGGACGATCCGCCGGATCTGGTGGGCCAGAAGCTGCTGCGGGTGAATCTGTCCGATCTCGCCGCCAAGGGCGCCACGCCGCTTGGCTATCTGATGACCGTTTCGACGCCGCGCGGGACGCCCGAGGCCTGGTTTGCCAACTTTTCCGCGGGCCTGGCCCGGGATCAGGCCCAGTACCATGTCACGCTTCTCGGCGGCGACACGACCTCCACCCCTGGGCCGATATCCTTGTCGTTGACCATTATCGGTCACGCCGCGCCGGGCATGGCGGTACACCGCTTCGGCGCCAACGCGGGCGACGGCATCTGGGTCACCGGCACGATCGGCGACGGTGCGCTTGGTTTGTTGGCCGCGACCCGGCGGCTGAGCGATCCAGATGGGTTCCTCGCGGGACGTTACAGGCTGCCCCAACCTCGAGTGGGGCTGGCGATCGGCGGGATCGCCTCGGCCGCCATGGATGTGTCCGACGGGCTCATCCAGGACCTGGGGCATATCTGTCGCGCCAGCGGTCTGGCCGCCACTGTTCAGGCGGCGGCCGTACCATTGTCGGCCCAGGCGCGCGCGGCCGGACCGGAATGGCTGGAGACCTGTCTGACGGGCGGCGACGATTACGAGGTGCTGATGGCCGTCCCGCCCGCGCGAGAGGACGCGCTGTTCGCCGCCGCCGCCGCCATCGGCGTGACGGTCACCCGGATCGGCCGCTTCCACCGGGGTGCGGCTCATGTCACGGTGTTGGCAGCGGACGGAGAACCGCTTGCTCTGGCGAAAGGCGGTTGGAGCCATTTTTAGCATGGGTAAAGCCCGGGGAACGTTGCGAACATGAATCGAAATGTATGGCTGCTGTTCGTTTGTCAGGCGATGATGAACACTGTGATGTCGGGCCAAACGATTATGGCCTCGCTGGTCGGGTACAAGTTGACCGGGGGCTCGGGCTTGAACACCTTGCCGATGGCGATCCAGCAGATCGGCGTAATGTGCGCCTCGGTCCCGGCGGGCATCGTGTTTTCGAGGTTCGGCCGCAAAGCTGGTTTCTGGATGGGGTGCGCCATCGCCATTTCGGGCAGCATCACGTTCGCCACCGGGTTGTATTTCGAAAATTTCCCGCTTTATGCGTTCGGCGCTTTTCCCGCCGGTATGGGCATGGGCGTGGCGCATCATCTGCGCTTCGCGGCGGCCGAGGTCGCCGCCCCGGAAGCCCGCGCCCGTGCGATTTCCCTGGTGCTCGCGGGCGGCGTGGTCGCGGCGATCATTGGGCCGGAACTGGTGAAGCGCACTTACGATCTTGTGCCGAACCACCAGTTCCTCGCGACTTATTTGTGCCTGCCGGTGCTGCCGGTCATCGCGGTTATTCTGCTGTCGTTCGCGGTCTTACCGCCCGCGCCGCCCAAGGTCGTGGTGCCGGTGGCGTTCCGCGACATCATTGTCCGGCCGACTTTTCTGACGGCGGTGATTTGCTCCCTGGTTGGGTATGGCACGATGAACCTGGTGATGGCCTCGACGCCGTTGCAGATGATGCTTTGCGGGTTTGGCGTGCCGGATAACGCGGAAGTCCAGCGCGCCCATGCGCTGGCGATGTTCTTGCCAGGCTTTTTCACGGGACGGCTGATCCAAAAATTCGGGCTGTATCGGATCATCGCCATCGGCGGGCTGATGACTTTGGCCTGCTGCATTGTGAACCTGAGCTTCGGCCCGTATTTCTTCACGTTCTTCGTGGCGTTGGCATTGTTGGGCGTTGGCTGGAACTTCATGTATGTCGGCGGCAGCACGATGCTGACGACGGCTCACGATCCGCAAGAACGGGTGCGTGTGCAGGGCCTGCACGATTTCATCGTTTTTGGCAGCGTCGCCTGCACCGCAGTGTCCTCTGGCGCCGTTCATATGAAGGCGGGGTGGGAGGTTCTGAACATGACGGTGGTGCCGCCGGTGTTGATTGCGCTGTCCGTGCTGGCCTGGCATTATTTGGCACAGGGGCGGGCGAAGGGGCGGGTGCAGGGGGCGCCGGTATAATCCGGGTTCTTGGACGCTCGCCGCCGCAGAACGAGTCCAGCCCGTGAAGACGTTCGCGCGGCTCCGGGCGAGAAACACGGAGCTGACGAAAAGCAACACGGCGATGGCATGAGGTAGGACGATTGGCTTGCGGATTGTCGATGGCAGTGTCCTGGCGGGACACGGACTCCCGCCAGGCAGTCAGGTGGCGGGATCAGGTCCGTTTCACATTCCACATGTACACGCCGCTGCCTTCGATAATACCCGACAGATAACTCCGGTAGGCGGTTCTGATTTGGAACTGACCGCACAGTACGAACGGCACCTGTTCCAGTGCGCGCGCCTGAATTTGGTCCGCCAGCGCCACGCGGG
>JAYWAX010000465.1:0-10936 GCA_043782125.1 Acetobacteraceae bacterium
CATGGGACAACAACGCCGACCGTTCTGAATTTCCACAGGAGAAAGCCACACATGGGTCTCAAGATCCGCCTCGCCCGCGCGGGCGCCAAGAAGCGTCCCAATTACCACATCGTCGTGGCCGACAGCCGCAGCCCGCGCGATGGCCGGTTCATCGAGAAGCTGGGGTCCTACAACCCGATGCTGCCGCAGGAGCACACCGATCGCATCCGCCTGCAACCCGAGCGGATCACGCATTGGCTGAACAACGGCGCCCTCGCCACCGAACGCGTCGCGAAATTCCTGGGACACGCCGGTCTCGCGCCGATGCCGGTTTGGAAGGAACAGCCGATCCAGTCCGCGCCGAAGAAGAAGGCGCAGGAACGCCTGAAGGCCGCCGCCGACGCGGCAGCCGTGGCGGCGGAATAACTTGCCGGAGCAGCTCATCCTGTTGGGCGTGATCGGGCGCGCGCATGGCGTGCGGGGACGCGTGCGTGTGACCAGTCACACCGCCGATCCCGCCGCTTTGACCGACTACGGCCCCTTGTCCACCTCGGACGGGCGCCGCTTCACGCTGCGGTGGAAGAGCGAAGGCGTCGCCGAGGTTTTCGACGTCACCAGCGGGGAACCCGTGAAGGTGGCAGAGCGCGCCCAGGCGGAACGGCTGACCAACACGAAGCTGTTCATCGAACGCGAACGATTGCCGGCCCCCGGGGACGACGAGTTCTACCTCGCCGATCTGATCGGGCTGACGGCCGTGGATGCCGGCGGCGCGACCGTTGGCACCATTTCGGTCGTGCACGATTACGGCGCGGGCGTCAGCCTGGAAATCATCCGCGACAACGCCGCTTCGCTCCTACTGCCCTTCACCATGGCATGCGTACCGGACGTGTCGATCGCGGCCGGACGCGTCACCATCGCGCCGCCGGACGAAATCGTCGTCGCGGAGGATGTTGTCGCGGCGGAAGCATCGGACGAAAACCGGCAAGGCCCGGATCGGCCGGACCATCGGTCGCGGCGCGGCGAAGCGGAACCCGACGGAAACGAAGACATCGGGGCTGCCGCATGACCTGGCGCGCCTCTGTCCTCACCCTGTTTCCAGAAATGTTTCCCGGTTCTCTCGGCCATTCCCTGGCCGGACGAGCATTGGAGAACGGCATCTGGTCGCTGGACACGGTGCAACTGCGCGACTTCGCGGCGGACCGGCATCGTTCGGTGGACGACACGCCCTTCGGCGGCGGCGCGGGCATGGTCCTGCGGCCCGACGTGATCGACGCCGCCGTGGCCCATGTCGCGGACGGACGCCCGATCCTGTGCCTGACCCCGCGCGGGCGGCGCTTCACCCAGGCGGACGCGGCGCGTCTGTCTCTGGGCTGCGGCGCCATCCTGTTATGCGGGCGATACGAAGGCATCGACCAACGCGCGATCGACCATCGCGACATGGAAGAGGTCAGCGCCGGGGACTACGTACTGTCCGGCGGCGAGCCCGCGGCATTGGTGCTGCTGGACGCCATCGTCCGCCTGTTACCCGGTGTCATGGGCGCGCCAGACAGCGCGACCGAGGAAAGCTTCGCCCAGGGACTGCTGGAATACCCGCATTACACAAAGCCTGCGGAGTGGATGGGACGCCGCGTGCCGGACGTTTTGCTGTCCGGCCATCACGGCGCCGTCGCCGCCTGGCGCCGCGCGGAAGCGGAACGAATCACCCAACAACGCCGCCCCGACCTGTGGGCGGCCCATATCTCGGGGCCTCAGGCCCAGGCATGAAGAAAGGACACCCGCCATGAACATCATTGAGCAGTATGAGGCCGAGCAGATCGCCAGCCTCTCCAGCGCCCGCGCGATCCCTGTTTTCGCGCCCGGAGATACCGTACGCGTGGCGGTGAAGGTGGTGGAAGGCGAACGTTCCCGCACCCAGGCGTTCGAAGGCGTGTGTATCGCGCGCTCGAACAAAGGCCTGAACAGCAACTTCACGGTTCGCAAGATCAGCTATGGCGAGGGCGTGGAGCGCGTGTTCCCGCTGTATTCGCCGGTCATCGCGGAAATCGTCGTGGTGCGCCGCGGCGATGTCCGTCGCGCCAAGCTGTATTATCTGCGTGGACGCCGCGGCAAATCGGCGCGCATCGCCGAAAAGGCGCGCGTGCTGGATCGTCCGGACACCGCCAAGGAAGCCCCCGCGGCCGAGTAATACACGGCGGCGAGTCCCTTGCCCCACGGTGCCGCCCGGTCTGACACGTGGATCGGCGTCCGGCCGGGGCACGCGGCGCCCGTTGCACGCCGCCCGCCGGCAATGCTCGTTCTCTCGTCGCGTCGTCCCCGGGTTCGTCCCGGGGACGGGCGGCGGCGCCACCCGCGATGACCGAACACCCACCAACCCAGGAAACGCCGGGCTGGCGCCGGACCCTGTGGGTCATGGTGGGAATCCAGTTCCTCATGACCGGCTCCTTCAGCTTCCTCAGCCCCATCGTCCCCCTCATGCTCCCGTCCCTCGGGGTCACCAGCGTCGAGGGCATCGATATCTGGAGCGGTCTCATCACCGGCTCCACCTCCTTCGTCGCCGCCTTCGCGTCGCCGGTCTGGGGCCGGATCGCCGATAAACATGGCCGGAAACTGTCGCTGCTGCGGTCGAGTTGCGCCATCACGGTCTTCACCGCGTTGATGGGACTGACGACGAACGTCTGGCAGTTCTTCGGCGCCCGCGCCGCCATGGGCGTGTTCGCGGGGTTTTCCACCTCCGCCATCGCCCTGGTCGCCAGCCAGGTCCCGGAACGCCGTCTCGGCTACGCCCTGGGCTGGCTGAGTTCGGGACAAATGGTCGGCTCCCTGGTCGGCCCGGTCCTGGGTGGCATCCTGGCCGATCTGACCGGCAGTTATCGTATTCCGTTCTTCATTACGTCGGCGGTCACGGGCGCCGGCCTGATCCTGGTTTGGTACGTGGTCGAGGAAAACTTCGTCCCGCCGAAACAGGGCACCAAACCCCGCTCCATGCTCTCCGGCCTGCGTTTGCTGATCGGATCGGCGGGCCTGCTGGCGCTGTTCTTCGTCCTGTTGATGGCGCAACTCAGCGTCCGCACGGTGCAACCGGTGGTCACGATATTCGTGCAGGAACTGATCGGATCCCCGCCACAAATCGCGACATTGGCGGGCATCGCTTTCTCGATCACCGGCCTCGCCAACCTCATGTCCTCGCCCTTCCTTGGCAACCGTTCCGACATCATTGGCTACCGCCGCGTCCTCCTGATTTGCCTTCTGGGCGCCACCCTGACCAGCCTGCCGCAAATCTTTGTCGATAATTACTGGGTGTTCGTCGCCGAGCGGTTCGCCGTCGGCCTGTTCATCGGCGGCATCCTGCCCACCGCAAACGCCCTGATCGGCCGCAGCGTCGCGCGCGAAAACCGTGGCACCGTCTATGGCATGACCGCCTCCGCCAGTTTCCTTGGCAATTCCCTTGGCCCGCTGATGGGCGGAATGATCGCTGCGGGTCTGGGCATCCGTTACGTTTTCGTCCTGACCACCGTGCTGCTGACCGCCAATCTGATCTGGGTTTATCTGAAAGTCCCGGAATACAAGGACGACGACGCCAACTGAGCAACGGGCGCCGGTTGCGGCCCGTCCCCCAGCCCGGTACCCTCGGCCGACGCGAAAGCGCGCCGTGTCCAGGGAGAAACACCGTGTCCGAAAAAACCACCGTTCTGTACGCCAGTGTCGGCGCCGATCTCATCCATTTCGACATGGACGCGGACGCCGCGATCCTGACCCGGCGCGGCGCCGTCACTCTGCCCGCCAACGTGCAATATGTCTGGCCGCATGCGTCCCGGCATTTTCTTTACGCGGCCAGCAGCGACAGCGCCTCTGGCATGGGCCGCGCCGGCACGAATCATCGCGTCAGCGCCTTCCGCGTCGGCGCGACCGGCGAACTGACACCGCATGGCGCCTCCATTCCGCTGCCGCATCGTCCGATCCACATGGCGACCGACATGCCCTCGGCCAATATTCTCGTTGCGTTCAACAACCCTCCGCAGCTCGGCGTCTACCGCATCGCGCCGGATGGCACGCCTGGCGCCGCAGTGCCGCAACCCGTGGACACCGATCCAGGCATTTTCCCGCACCAGATTCTGGCGCTGCCCGATAACAGCCACGTCATCCTCATCGCCCGCGGCCACGACGCTGAGCCCGGTAAGCCCGAACAACCCGGCGCCCTGAAAATTTTCCGCAACGACAATGGCGTGCTGCGCGACGAGGTTTCCATCGCCCCCAACGGCGGTTACGGATTCGGCCCCCGTCATCTGGACTTTCATCCCACGAAACCCTGGATTTATGTGTCCCTTGAACGCCAGAACGCGGTCGATATGTTCGTCCACGACTCGGGCAAACTGGCCGATACCCCTGCCTTCCACGAGACCACGCTGGAAAATCCCGACGATATCATCGGCCATCAGGTCGTCGGCACCGTCCATGTCCATCCGAACGGACGCTTTGTCTACGTCGCCAACCGCGCCAACAACACCGTCGTAGCGAACGGAAAAAAGGTTTTCGCGGGCGGCGAGAACTCGATCGCCGTCTTCGCCATCGACCCCATTTCCGGAAAACCCTCGCCGATCCAGCACGCCGATACACATGGCATCCATTGCCGCACCTTCCACATCGACCCCACGGGAAAGCTGATGGTCTGCGCGCATATCATGGGTCTGCCGTTGGCCGATGGCACCGAAATCCCCACACGGCTCAGCCTGTTTCGCATCGGCGACGACGGAAAACTGACCTTCGCGCGCAGTTACGATATCGAAACCGGCGGGCGGTTCATGTGGTGGATGGGCATAGTGACGTTGCCATAACCATGCCGCTGTCCGAACAGGAAATCCGCATCGCCTGGCAGGCGCTCACGGACGAGCCCCCGCCAGACGATGCCCTGATCGGGCAGATGCGCCAGTTGCCGTCGCTGGCCGCGCTGCGCCAGCTCGTGATGCAAACGCACGCGTTTCAGGTGAGTCTGCCGCGCGCCACCGCCAAGGTGCCGTTGAACGCGCCGCCTTTATCCGTGGAATGCGCCGCCGACCCCGCGATGGCGCGGGCGTTGCTTGCGCTGGTCGGCGCGAAATGGCGCGCGCTGGGTGTCGAACGCCCGCATTGGTCGGTCACCGGACGAGACGAATTCCTGCCGGACCGTATCGCGGATAACCGTGCAGCGTTCGATTCTTCGGGCCAGGAAGACCTCGCCACGATCCGCGCGATCCTGATCCGCAACGGTTTATCGCCGGACATGTTCCACCACGCCTGCGACTTCGGCTGCGGCGTGGGTCGCGTGACAATCCCCCTGGCCGCCGTGTTCAAGCGCGTGACCGGCTGCGATGTGTCCGCCGAGCATTTGCGTATCGCCCAAAGCGAGACAAACAAACACGACATTCGTTTCGTGCTGGTCGAGCCGCCGGATTTCGGCATGACCGAACCCTTCGACTTCTGGTTCAGCCATTTGGTGCTGCAACACAATCCGCCGCCCATTATGGCCGCCATTCTCCGCCGCATGTTCGGGTTGCTGGCCCCCGGCGGCGTGGCTTTGTTTCAGATACCCACCTATATCCGCGGCTACGCCTTCGACTGCGCGTCCTATCTCCGCGCCCCGCCGGCCGAGGCGATCGAAGTGCATGTCCTGCCGCAGCAACACGTGCTGGCCCTGGCGCGCGATGCCGGTTGCGACGTGCTGGAAATACGCGAGGACACCGCGGTCTGGCCGCCGTCGGAGGCCGTCTCCAACACGATGCTGTTTCGCAAACGGTAAGCCGCTATTCCGCCGCCGCCGCCCGCCGCGCGTCCCGGTCCGCGATCGACTTCCTTGTCAGCGGCAGCAAATGCCGTCCGTAATCGACATTGTCCTCCAGCGGATCGAACCCGCGAATCAGAAATGTCGTGACCCCGAGATCGTAATAATCGACCAGCGCTTCCGCCACCTGTTCCGGCGTCCCAACAAGGCTGGTGGTATTTCCGCGCCCGCCGGTCAACAGCGCCGCGCCCGTCCACAGCCGCTTATCCAGCCGCTCCCCCATCGCCGCCGCCGCCAGCAGCCGGCGAGACCCCTCATTCACCGGTTCCTTCGCGACAAGCCCGGCTTTCGCGCGCAGTTCGCCGATCCGCTGCTTGATGCGGTCCGCGCGCGCCCAGGCCTCGTCCTCGGTCGGGGCGAGAATGGGCCGGAACGACAGGCTGAACCGCAAAGTCCGCCCAAGCCGCGCCGCCTCCGTCCGCAGCCGTCCCACAATCTCCTTCACCTGGGCGTGCGTTTCGCCCCACAGCGCGTAAACATCGGCATGCTTCGCGCTGACCCGCAGCGCCGAGTCCGAAGCGCCACCGAAATAAATCGGAATGCGAGGCTCTTGCACGCAGCGGATCGCGGTCGAGGCGCCCTTGAACCGGTAATATTTTCCCTCATGATCCACCGTGGGACCCGGCTCCGTCCAAACGCGCTTTAAGATCCCGACATATTCGTCGGTCCGTTCATAGCGTTCTTCCTTGTTCAGCGTGTCGCCGTCGCGAAACTGCTCGGCATCGTCGCCGCCGGTGATGACATGGATCGCCGCCCGCCCGCCGGTGATTTGGTCGAGCGTGGCGAATTTCCGCGCGGCCAGGGTCGGTGCCACGTAGCCGGGCCGGTGCGCCACCAGAAACCCCAGCCTTTCGGTATGCGCCGCGGCCGCGGCTGCCACCAGAAACCCATCGGGACCGTCCGCGAAATACCCCACCAACACCTTATCGAACCCGCCGGCCTCCGCCGCCTGAGCAAAATCGCGGATATAACCGCGGTCGAATATCGTGGCCGGCGGCGGATGGATTTCCGATGCCTGCCGGTGATGGATCATGCCGATGAATTCGACGGTCATGGCGTTTGCTCCCTCAGGGCGCCCGCGACGATAGCCGCGAGGCGCGCGTAATCTTCCAGTTCGTTGTAGGCGAAAGCGGACAGCCGCAGCCAGAGCGCACCGCCGATCGCGTGGACCGGCGCATCCGTCCCCGCCGCCAGCAATCGCGCCCGGAACGCGCGCGCGTCGGTCCCCGGCGCCGCAGGCAGCCGCACCAGACGCATCGCCGCCGCGCCCGGCAGCGCTTCGGTGCTTAACCGCCGCGCCACCAGCGCCGCCGCCTGCCCGGCCAGCGCGATGTTGCGGTCGCGCAACGCCGCACCGCCCAGTACCTCGTGAAAGGCGATGGCAGCGGGCACGGACAGAACGGCGGAGGGATCGCGCGTCCCCGTCCAGTCGAATTCCTGGATGTAGCCTTGGCCCAGACCGTGCGAAATCGTCAACGGATGCGTCGCCGCCTGCCGCGCGGGGGATGTCCACAGAAACGCGCTTCCCTTCGGCGCGCACAGCCATTTGTGACAATTTCCGGTGTACCAATCGCCCCCCAAAGCGGGCAGGTCCAACCCGATCTGGCCGGGCCCGTGCGCGCCATCGACCAGCACTGGCACGCCGGCCGCGCGGCAAATCGCGGCGATCTCCGCCACCGGCATGACGATCGCGCTCGCCGACGTAATATGGTCCACCACCGCCAGCCGCGTCCGCGGTGTCAACGCCGCCGCGACCGCTTCCACGATCCCGGCGGACTCGCCGCCGGGGAAGGGGATCGCCGCCTCGGTCAACTTTGCGCCCGCCCGTTCCGCGACGAACCGAGCCGTGTTCCGCACCGCGCCGTAGCCATGGTCCAGCACCAAAATCTCATCGTCCGGGCGGAAGACCAGCGACCGCAGCACCGCGTTGCAGCCGCTGGTCGCGTTATCGACGAAGGCGAGGTCGGCGCCGCGTGCGCCGAGAACGTCACCCAACGCCGCCGCCGCCGCCCGCAGGGCTGCGGGCAATTGGCTCATGAATCGCGTCGGCTGCGCCTCCATCCGCCGACGCCACTCCTCCTGCGCCGCCAGCACCCGGATGGGCGTCGCGCCAAAAGAGCCATGATTGACCGTCAAAAAATTCGGGTCCAATCGCCATTCGGCCAAGGCGGCACGGCCAGGTTCTGTCATCCCCGGATTGTGACGCGGCCCAGAGCGGACCACAATGGATTCTTGTGCTGGAAACTCTGGGAGACCGACCCCATGCGGGCCATCGTCGTGGCGCTGTTATTGATGACCCGTGCCGTCTGGGCTGCCGATTTCGACCCCGCTCTGGTCGCAGCCGCGAAGCGCGAGGGCACTGTCACCTGGTACACCGGTCTTATTATCAACCAGGCCGCCCGCCCCTTGGCCGAGGCCTTCGAAGCCCGCTTTCCCGGCATGAAAATGGCCTATGCGCGCGCCAGCAACACCGATACGACGCTGAAAATCCTCAACGAGGCCCGCGCCCGCCGCGTCGCCGCCGACGTGTTCGACGTGACCAGCGGCATCCATACGCTGCTCGACGCGAAGGTGGTGGCCGCCTATCCGCCGAAAGCTGCCGCGAATTTCGCGCCGGAGCACAAGGATAAAGACGGATACTGGACCGCCTCGAACCTCTATTTCATGACCGCGCTTTACAATACCAACCTCATCAAGCCCGCAGACGCGCCGAAAACGCACGAGGACCTGCTCGACCCGCGCTATGCCGGCAAAATCGCCTGGACCTCCGAAATGGCGATCACCGGTCCGCCCGGCATGATCTCGGCCGTGCTGGCGTCCATGGGCGAGGAAAAGGGCATGGCCTGGCTGAAACGCCTCGCCGCATTGAAGCCTGCGGCGTTGCCGGTGTCGCCGCGCGCGGTGCTCGACCAGGTCATCAGCGGCGAATACGCGATCGGGCTGCAAACCTATAACCACCACGCGGCGATCGGCACCGGCGTCGGCGCGCCGGTCGATTGGGTGCGGCTGGACCCGGTGGTCGGCTTGTTCAGCCTGATGGGCATTCTGAAAGACGCGCCGCATCCGAACGCCGCCCGCCTGTTCGTAGAATACATCATGTCGGACGAGGGCCAGAAAATTCTGGCCGCCGCCGATTATCTGCCTGCCAGCCCGGATGTGCCGGCCCGGGTTCCCACGCTCCGTCCCGGACCCGGGAAGTTCAACGTCCACTATATTTCGCCGGCGGAGGCGAAAGAATCGTTGCCGAAATGGGTGTCCATCTACCAAGAGGTGTTCCGTTGAAAGCCCTTCTTCTCGCCGTCCTGTTGCTGATATCCGGCCGCGCTTACGCAGTGGACCAGGCCCTGATCGACGCCGCCCGCAAGGAAGGCTCGGTCGTCTGGTACAGCACCCTGATCGTCAATCAGATCGTCCGCCCGATGGTGGCGGCGTTCGAGGCCAAATATCCCGGTATCAAGGTCGAATATTCCCGCGCCTCCTCCTCCGACGTCGCGCTGAAAATCGCCAACGAGGCGCGGGCGCGGCGCGTGCAATCGGATTTGTTCGACGGTTCCAACACCGTCTTCCTGCTGCGCGATTCGCGACTGGTCGCGTCGTACACGCCGGACGCCGTCAAAGACTGGCCGGCGGAACTGAAAAGCAAAGACGGCACCTGGACCGGTCTTAATTTGTTCTATTGGACCGCTGCCTACAACACCAATTTGGTGAAGCCGGGGGATGTGCCAAAAACCTACGCCGATTTGCTCGATCCGAAATGGAAAGGAAAAATCGCCTGGACCTACGACCTGACGCCCGGTGGCCCGCCCGGCTTCGTCCATAACATCCTGGCCACGATGGGTCAGGAAAAAGGCATGGAATATCTGCGCGCCTTCGCGAAGCAGGAACCCGTCACCATTCCCGGCGCGCAACGCGTTGTGCTGGATCACGTCATTTCCGGCGAATACCCGCTGTGCGTCATGATCCTGAATTACCACGCCGCCATCAGCGTCAAGGCCGGCGCGCCGGTGAAATGGCTGAAAATGGAACCCCTGCTGAGCACTATGAGCCTGGTCAGTATCACCGCCAACGGCCCGCACCCCAACGCGGCCCGCCTGATGGTGGAGTTCATGCTGTCGGAAGAAGGCCAAAAAATCATGGCCGCGAACGATTACATTCCCGCGCACCCCAATGTCGCGGCAAGCAGCCCAGACCTGAAACCGCAAACCGGCGGCTTCGCGGTCAACCTCGTCCCGCCTGAAATGGCCCGCGACGACAACGAAAAATGGACAGCGATCTACAAGGATCTGTTCCGTTGAATGTTTCGGCCTTCGATGCCCGCGCCGTCATCGCGATTGTTCTGGGAGTCCTGCTGGCCGGCCTGATGGTGCCGCCCTTGTGGATCCTGACGCTGGACTCGCTCACCACCACCGACGCCATGGGCGACATCACCGGCTGGACACTCGCGCATTTCGGCAAACTGCTTACGGATAAACGTGCGGCGATCAGCCTGTGGAACAGCCTCGTCTTCTCGACCGGTAGCACGCTGCTGTCGCTTATCACGGGCGGTGTGCTCGCGTGGCTGGTGGAGCGCACGAACGCGCCACTGAAAATCCTCGCTTACCTCGTCTCCATTATTTCCCTCGGCACGCCCTACGTCCTGCACGTCATCGCCTGGCTGTTCCTGCTGGGAAAAGTCGGACCGCTCAACGATATCTACCGCCAGATCACCGGTTCCACCGGTATATTGTTCAACGTCAATTCCATGACCGGCATGATCCTGATCGAAGGGTTCCTCTGGTCCCCACTGGTCTTTTTATTGCTCGGCTCCACCTTCCGCGCCGCCAATGCCGACATGGAGGAAGCCGCGCGCATGAGCGGCGCCTCGGTCCTCGATACGCTGCGCCGCGTCTCGCTGCCACTGGCGATGCCGTCGCTGCTGGCCCTGTCGCTGTTCGTGTTCATCCGCGCCATCGGCGGCTTCGAAGTCCCCGCGCTGGTCGGCATGCCCGGCCGCATCTACGTGCTGACCACCGATGTCTATGAATCCACCGTCAGCGTGCCCCCGGATCTTGGCCACGCCGCGGCGTTCTCGCTCATCATGGTCATCGTCGTCGGGATCCTGCTGGCCTTTTACGGACGGCTGTCGAAAAACGCGGAACGTTA
>JAYWAX010000466.1:0-10928 GCA_043782125.1 Acetobacteraceae bacterium
TTTGTCGATTACCTCGATATGTGGGACCCGAAAT
Organism: Acetobacteraceae bacterium; assembly: GCA_043782125.1. Lineage (GTDB taxonomy): Bacteria > Pseudomonadota > Alphaproteobacteria > Acetobacterales > Acetobacteraceae > Rhodopila. Next base: position 35 of record JAYWAX010000466.1, read on the forward strand.
CGCCCTGGGCCGATCGACGCGTGCGCCTCGCGGCCAGCCTCGCCATCGACCGGCGCGCGATCAGCGAGGCCGAGACCCTTGGGGCCTCGCCCGCCGCCGGCAACGTCGTGCCCGCCAGCATGGAATTCGCATTGCCGATCGAAGCCGATCCGTACGATCCGGCGCGCGCGAAACAATTGCTGACCGAAGCCGGGTATCCGAACGGGTTCGATGCGGGCGATCTTTATCCGTGGCCGCCCTATTTCTCGACCGGCGAGGCGGTCGGCGGCTATCTGGGTGCGATCGGCATCAGGACAAAGCTGCGGACCATGGAACGGGCCGCGTTTTACGCCGCACTGGCGACGAAAAAACTGAGGGGATTGTGCGTCTGCGTCAACGCGGTGTTCGGCAACGCCTCGTCGCGAATCGCGGAAACCGTGCCGAAAGACGGCGTCTATGCCTACGGCGCGTTCCCGGAGACCGAAGACCTCTATCAGCGTCAATCGAACGAGACCAACGCGGCAAAGCGCGAGGCGATGCTGCACGACCTGCAACGCATCCTGCACGAAAAGCGTCGGTTCGCACCCATCTACGACTACGTCTGGGCCAGCGGCATCGGACCGCGGATGGAGGAACCGTCGTTGCGCCGGATCGCGACCTATCCGTGGTCGGCGCCGCTGGAGGATGTGCGGATGCGCAAACCCTGATTTCGCCCGTCAACCTGGGCAGATGGCCCCATGCGCATCGGGATAAGGGCAGCGGGACGATAGATTTGATCATGGTTCGGCCTGACCGGAGCATCGGGCGCGGTACGGCGATGCGATGGAGCGCACCGCCCGCTGCGGAACGCGCCCCGAACCGCGGCGTATGCCCCGGCCGCGCCGATCCATAACGATTTGATAACGATCCTCGGGCCGGGATTTATGCCCGCGCGCCCTTAATCTTAGGCGACGCGCAAAGATTAACGGGTCGAACGGTCCAAACGATTCCGTCATGGTCCGCGAAGGCGGACCATCCACGATTTGCGGTGCTGGACTGCCAAAAGACGTGGATGGTCCGCCTTCGCGGACCATGACGGGGTGTGGCGGCTGGCCGTCGCCTTAACGCCATGGAAGATCGCCCCCACCGCCCGCAACCGCTTCCCCGCTTGAAACCCGGCTTGACACCGCGCCAAGCGCCCGCATCATCGCGGGTTCAAGGGGGAACGCCAAATGTCCGCGCTCGACGACTGCTATAATATTTTCGACCTTCGGGATGCCGCGAAACGTAAGCTGCCGAAGGCCATGTTCGAGTTTGTCGATCGCTCGACCGAGGACGAGGTCGCGCTCCGCAACAATCGCGACGCCTTCGAAAAAATCAAGCTACGGCATCGGTCTTTGGTCGATGTCTCCGGACGCTCCACCAAGACGATGCTGTTCGGCAAAGAAATCTCCGCGCCCATGGCCATTGCCCCCACCGGCGCCGCGGGTCTCTGCTGGTACGAAGGCGAGCTGGAACTGGCGAAGGCCGCCGCCAAAATGAAGATCCCCTTCACCTTGGCCACCGGCGCCATGACCTCGATGGAGAAAATCGCCAAGGAAGCGAATTTTCGCCTGTGGTTCCAGCTTTACGTCTGGAAGCAGCGAGAATTATCGTACCAGTTGATCGAACGCGCGAAAAACAATGGGTTCGAGGCGCTGATCGTCACAACCGATACGATCGTGCCGCCGAACCGCGAATACAACGCGAAAAACGGCCTGATGCTGCCGTTCTCGCCGACGCCGCGCTTCACAATGGACATCATGCAGCGGCCCGGCTGGTTCATTAACGTGCTGATGAAATATCTCACGACCATCGGCATGCCACGAAACGAGAATTATCCGGAGCCGTACCGCCGCGTCATCGGCCAGGATACGTTCGCGCGCGAAGTCATGCGCCAGGATTCGCTCAACTGGGACGATGTCAAGATTTTCCGCGACAAATGGCCGGGCATTCTGATGCTGAAAGGCATCAATCGCGTGGACGACGCGTTAAAGGCAGCCAGTCTGGGCGTGGACGGAATCGTCGTCTCCAACCATGGCGGACGCAACATGGACAGCGCCGCCGCGACCATCGACATGCTGCCGGAAATCGCCGAGGCTGTGGGCGATAAGATCACCGTGTTGCTAGACTCCGGCATCCGCCGCGGCTCCGACATCGTCAAGGCCGTCGCGCGCGGCGCCAAATGCGTGCTGACGGGGCGCGCGACCCTGTACGGCACCGCGGTTGGCGGCGAGGCCGGCGCGAACAAAGCCATCAACATCATCCAGACCGAAATGAACAAAACGATGGCCTATACCGGCTGCAACCGCGTGGACGAGATCACCACCGACATCTTCTTCGCGGATCGCGAATCCAACCGGATGGCGGGCGCCTGATGGCCGCACTCGACGACTGCTATAATATCTTCGATCTACGGGAGGCGGCGAAACGCCGTCTCCCCAAGGGCCTGTTCGAATTCGTCGATCGCGCCAGCGAGGATCACCTGGCAGTCGCCGGTAATCGTACGGCGTTCACGGATATCAAACTGCGCCACAAATCCCTGGTCGATGTCTCCGGCCGTTCCACAGAAACAACGTTATTCGGTAAGAAAATCGCCTTTCCAATGGCCATCGCGCCCACGGGCGCCGCGGGTTTGTGCTGGTATCGCGGCGAACTCGCGCTGGCCAAGGCGGCGGCGAAGGCGGGCATTCCGCTGACATTGTCCACCGCGTCGATGACCGCGATGGAAACGATCGCCAAGGAAGCCGGCGGACGGTTGTGGTTCCAACTTTATGTCTGGCGGCGCCGCGATCTGTCGTACCAAATCATCGAACGCGCGAAAAACGCGGGGTACGAGGCGTTGATCGTCACTGTCGATTCCGCCGTCTCCGGCAACCGCGAATATAATTCCCGGAATGGCTTCGCGCTGCCGTTCAATCCAAGTCGAAAGTTCCTGATGGATGTGGCCGCGCATCCATCCTGGCTTCTGGGCGTCATGGGTCGTTACCTGACCACCATCGGAATGCCCGCGCACGAAAACTATCCCGCCGAATTCCAGGGCAAGCTGACCAGCGGCATCGCCGGACGCCGGCCCGAAATGGAGGTCGACTCCCTGAACTGGGAGGATATCGCGACATTTCGAAAAATGTGGCCGGGGATTTTAATGCTGAAAGGCGTCAACCGGGTCGATGATGCGTTGAAAGCCCTGAATTATGGCGTGGACGGCATCATCGTGTCGAACCATGGCGGCCGCAACATGGACAGCGCCGCCGCGACGCTTCGCGTGTTGCCGGAAATCGCCGACGCGGTGGGCGACAGGGCCACGGTCATCGTCGATTCGGGCGTCCGGCGCGGCTCCGACATCGTCAAGGCGCTCGCTTTGGGCGCCAAGGCGGTGCTGACCGGACGCGCGACGCTGTACGGCACCGCCGTGGGCGGCGAGGCCGGAGCGGCGAAGGCCATCGGCATCCTGAAAACCGAAATGGACAAGACGATGGCCTATACTGGCTGCAACCGCACGGACGAGATTTCGACGGATATGTTCTTCGGGGAATACGGGTCCAACCGGCGCAGCGCGTGAGGGTGGACTGGAGCGGGTGAGGGGAATCGAACCCCTGTATGAAGCTTGGGAAGCTTCCGTTCTACCATTGAACTACACCCGCGCACCCCGGAGGATCGAGACCGTTAATACCACGCTCTGACACGACTGCAACACCCTCACTCGTAGGCCGATTGATTTCGATTTCCTCAAGCCGCAAGGGCGTTGTCGCCGCCCCGTTTCGAAGCTTTTGGCCCAGGCTGAGCAGTCCGAACACCGTTAGATAGCTGCAAATTCGCCTGTTTCAGTCCTTACAAGTGCGACACGCCTGACTGCCGGGCGTTGCGGAGTGACGGCCGAACCTATCGCCATCAGCATCCAACGCGGCTGCTTATGGCAAACAACCACCGTTCGGAATTGTGGCGCGAAACCTAACTGGTCGGGCGCCAGGGCCGAACTGATTTAAGGGTTGAGCCATTCCCGATCTGGGCGTGTGATCAATCTGGCTGAAAAATAAGCCTGATCCAGGTCAAATATAGTCTTGATTTGGTACGATTTAAGACCATCATCACGTTCTACCAAAAAACACGAAATCTCACTGGTATTACTGGCCGATACGAATGGGAGAAGAAGCTGCATCCGCTTCTCTTCTACATACCAAACCGGGATCGCGACCTTGTAATTGCGTTTGATTTTAGGAACCAAACCTTGCAACGCACCCCGCAAATACGTTCGAACCACCTCATCTGGGGCGTTCGGCATACCCGCTCGCTCCTTAGCTCTGTCAAATAGGTGATCAAATACATCCTGCTCCAGGCTGTAATTGATGTCGAATACATAGTCCCTGCTATCAAACGAATACCAAGCGATATCCGGTATCGACGTACCAAAATGATCGCGAAAGGCTCGCTCATTAGGCGCATGGCACCCCTTGAAAACCCAGTCTGGCGACACTCGACCATCATCATTGGGCCTCGCTCTATAACTCTGGAAAACCGCAAGCAAATCCGCTTGATGAATATTTTGTAGACCCGTGTTGAAACAAATCCACTCGCCGTCCGCGGAAACCCTAAAATGGGCTCCCGGCCTAGCTTGCTCCAACTCCTGCAGGCGAACAAACGTGTAATCCAGATAATTTCGCAGCTTTGGGACGGCATTACGGTACTTCGATAAAAATTTAGCTTGGGAGAAATTCCATGCATCTGCGCCATCGCTCGTTCGAGCGGCGAGAGTTTTCAAGGGAGCGTCATAGTCCCCGTCAATTGCATACATATGGCAGAAGACCGTAGCGGGCGGTTGCTCCCGGTAGCGCCGGAACATACTCTGATAGGTTTTCATCTGTTGGCGCCCTTTGTTGAAAGTTTATTTGTGGAGAATGCGCCATAATCGGGGGATGGCTCCTTTGGACAGAGCCACCCCTTTCTATGGAACCTTTTACAAGGCGTTTATCTGTGGTGAGGGGGTCGAAATCCGACCACGTTGGCCGATAGGTCTATCTTTAGCTTTGTAGATGTCAACGATCTGTGAATGCGAGCCGTGTGCCCCGCACCAGGACTATTTGGCACATAGGCGAACTTAAGTCAACGCCGAAATGCCCGGACACCGGGCGAATTTGCGGCCAGATGACGGGGGTTCGAACAGCTTACGCCCAAGCAAAAGCCCTGCAAACGAGCGGCGACAAGGCCCTTGCGGCTCGAAAAAATCCAAATGCACTCCGCCTGCCCTCACTCCGCGGCTTTCGCCGTCGCGGGCGCATCGCCCAGTTTGACGCCGCGTACCACGTAATCCGCGGCGACCCGGATGGCCTCGATCATGCTGACGGCACTCGCCTTGCCCGTGCCCGCGATGTCGAAGGCGGTCCCATGATCGACGCTGGTGCGCAGGACTGGCAAACCCAGCGTAACGGACACCGTGCGCTCGAAGTCCATCATCTTCGCGGCGATGTGGCCCTGGTCGTGGTACAGCGACAGCACCGCATCGTACCGGCCGATCCGTGCCAGGTGAAACACCGAGTCAGCGGGCACCGGGCCGCTGATCTTCAGCCCCCTGGCGCGGGCAGCCGCGATCGCCGGTTTAATCCCCTCGATTTCCTCGCGGCCGAACATCCCGTCCTCGCCGCCATGCGGATTCAGCGCGGCCACCGCCAGATGCGGCGTTTCATAGCCGAGTTGCCGCAGCGCCTTGATGCACATGTCGATGCCCTTCGACACAGCGGGCACCGTGATCGCCGCGCAGGCCCGCGCCAGCGACATGTGCCGGGTCAGAAAGAAGATCTTCAACCCGGAAATGGTGAACATCGTCATTTCCTCGGTCGCGCCGGTATATTCCGCGAACATCTCAGTATGGCCGATGAAGGGGATTTTCGCCGCCTGGAGCGATTCCTTGTTGATCGGTGCAGTGACAACGCCGTCGATCCGTTGCGACATCGCAAGATCAATCGAGGCCCGGATCGCGGCAAACGCCGCCTCCCCGCCCAAGGGTTGCACCTGACCCATACGGAGGGTGGCGGGATCGGCGCTGTCCTGATGCAGCACGTCGATCGTTCCGTCGCGGTCCGCCAGCGACTCCGGTCCGTCGATCTTGTTCAGGATCGCGGAAAGCCCGCAGGCCTCCAGCGCCTTCGCCAGCACGCGGGCGTCGCCGATGACAAAGGCGCGCGAAACGTCCCGCACCTCCGGCGACAACAGCGCGCGGACACAGATTTCCGGCCCGATGCCGGCGGGATCGCCCATGGTCGCGGCCAGAATCGGACGGTTGGTCATGGTGTGAGGCTCCTCTTCGATCCGGTTCTACGCCCGCGCACGATCAAATTGCCAGCGTTGGCGCCCGCATGTGCCAGTCATGCGCCGACTGGTACGCGTAGCCAATACGCAGCGCCATCGCTTCGTCGTAGCCACGGCAGACGATCTGCAACGACAGCGGCAATCCGCCCGCAGTGAAGCCATTCGGCACGGCGGCGGCGCACAGGTCCAGGAAATTGACCCAGCGCGTCAGCATCCCCGGCGTGGTGTTCTGATCGATCCCCGCGATCGGGATCGCCGGGGTGAGCGTCGCCGGCGTCAACAGCGCATCCACATGCGCGGTCGCGGCGCCGAACGCGGCCTTCATCCGCTCCCGCTCCGCCAGCGCCCCCAGATAATCTTTCGACGAAATGGCCGCGCCCGCGCGCACCCGGGGACGTACGTCCTGATCCAACGGTTGGGCGTTATCGTCCACCAGGCCGGACAGCGCCGCGTAGGCTTCGGCCGACATGATCCGGCCGTTGATCGCGCCAAGGTCCGAAAAGCTCGCGGGCAGCCTCAGATCGACGATCTCGGCACCCTGGGCCGACAATGCCTCGACGGCGCGGTCGTAAGCGGCGAGCACCTCTGGATCGACGCCCGTCCGTTCATACGTTGGCATGCGGCCCAGACGGAGGCCTTTGACCCCGCGGCGCAGGTCGCGCATCGGGTCGATGTCGCGCACCGCCATCGTCAGCCGGTCGGCCGGATCGGCGCCTTGCAGCACCCCCAACAGCAGCGCGGCGTCCTCGATGTCCCGGGTCAACGGACCCGGCGAGTCGAGCGTCGGGCTGAGCGGCAGCACCCCGAACGTGCTGATCCGTCCGATCGTGGTTTTCAGACCGGTGATCCCATTCCAGGCCGCCGGAATGCGCACCGATCCCCCGGTGTCCGTCCCAATCCCCCACGGCGCCATCCGCGCCCCAACCGCGACCCCGGTGCCCGACGAAGAGCCACCGGGTGTGCGATGCACGGCCATATCCCAAGGATTCCTGGGCGTCCCCAGATGCTGGTTGGTGCCCCAGCCGCCATAGGCGAACTCGACCGTATGGGTCTTGCCGAGATTGATCATTCCCGCCGCCATCAGCTTGCGGTGCAGCGACGCGGTGCGCGGGGCGATCCGGTTTCGCCAGGCGGCGGTGCCGCCCATTGCGACCTCGCCCTCGATTTCCACCAGGTCCTTGATCGCGATGGGAATGCCGTGCAGCGGCCCCACGGCGTGGCCCGACCGGATCGCCTTGTCGGCGGCCTCCGCCGCCAGCCGCGCGTTGGCGGCGTTCACCGACACGAAGGCCCGAAGCTGGGGTTCCAGCTTTTCGATGCGGGCCAGATATTCGTCCACCAGGTCGACGGGGGACAGGCGGCGAGCGGCGATTTCTTCCACCTGGCGGTGGACCGGCAGAAATCCTGGACCTGACATGACGGGCTCCATCGATGGGGGCCGCATCGTCTCCCGTCCGGCGGCAAGGCTCAAGTGCCGGGGGGCGCAGTGCCGGGGCAACCGCTTGAACGTGGCCGCAAACCATTATCCGTCATGGCACGGCTCGACCGGGCCATCGGAACCGGCGCCGGCAGCTCCGTTCGCGAAGAAATCGCCGCAGAGGACCATCCGGTGCCTTCGTTCCCGAGGTGTTGCCGCTCCGTTTGGCACGGTCGAGCCATGCCCTGACGGGAAGAGGCGCAGCGGTGTCGTTCAAGCGTTTGCGCCGGGCGCAGTGCCGGGCCGCGCGGACAAGCGCATTAACAAATCGCGGCGTTAACCTGAAATTAACCAATGGCGGACAAACTCCCTCCGCAACCCCAACCGGCACGGGAGCCGCATGAGTCAGTCCGCCCTGATCGACCTGTCATCGGTGCGCGTCCTGTGCGTCGACGACGACCCGGTGATGCGGTCCGTGTTACGCACGGCGCTGCAACGCCGCGGTTGTCGCGAAGTGGTCCAGGCGCATGGCGGCATGGACGCGCTGGACCTGTGCGCGGGCCGGTCCTTCGACCTGATCATCTGCGATGTGCAAATGGGAGGGATGAACGGCCTGGATTTCCTGCGCGCGCTCGCGAACTCCGGCCTGGGCGTAGGCTGGCCCGTGATCATGCTCAGCGCCGAGACCAACCCCGCCACCATTCAGGAAGCCCAGGACCTGGGCGTTAACGCATGGGTGGGTAAACCGGTGTCGGTGCATACGCTGATCGAGCGGGTCAGCGCCGTCCTGCGCGCCACCGGCCAGATCGGCGGGTCCACGCCGGACGGGGAATTGCTGGCAATGACCGACCGGTGCCACGCGCGGTTGATGGCCACGCTGACGGCCGCGCTGGATACCGCAAACAGCCTCTCTTTTCGCGCGCGGGAAGCCGCGAATCTGGCCCATGCCCTGCGCCAGATGCTGGACAATATCGACGAGCACGCCCGCACTTTGGGTTATGGGTTGATCGCGTTGCTGGCGGGCCGGGCGCAGGACCTCGTGGCCACGATGGCGAAGCACCCGGCGGCGGCGGCGCGCGATCATCGGGACGCGGCGCGCGCGCTTGGCACCGTGTTCACCGCGATGAAGCGGATCGCGCAGAACCGGATGGAGGGCGACGGATCGGTCGGCGGCTTGAAGCTGCTGGAAAAGATCGACGGGATCGTGGACGGGGTGCGCGCGGGAATGGCCTGATCTGGACGAGTGGCTGCCGGCACGCGATGCTACGCGTCCGAATGTCGAACCGCGTGAGGCCTCCTTTATGTCCGATTTCACCGGCAAACGCATCGTCATCACCGGCGGGGCCGGCGGGATCGGCATCGAAACCGCCCAGGCCTTCATGGCTCAGGGGGCGCATGTCCTGGTCGTCGATAACGACCAGGACCGGCTGGATCGGGCCCAACAGGTGCTGGGAAAAGTTCAGCTTGGCTTTTTCCTGTCCGCGCTGGACACGCCAGAGGCCTGCGCCGCCGCGCTGGACGCTGCGGGCGCACCCGCTTTCGCGGTTGTCCACCTGGCCGGAGTCTACGAAAAGGACGCGTTGAACGCCGCCGACCACGGCATCTGGGACCGCGCCCTGGCGGCCAACCTGACGAATGCCTACGACATGGCCGTCGCCTTTTCCACCCGGTTTGCGCGGTCCGGAAATCCGCGGGATCCCGCGCGCATTGTGCTGACCAGCTCGATCGCCTACCGCCGCGGCAGCACGTTCAGTCCCGCCTATGCCGCCGCGAAAGGCGGGATCGTCGGGCTGACCCGGTCGCTGTCGCGCACGCTCGCGCCGGATATCCTGGTCAACGCGATCGCCCCCGGCGTGATCGAGACCCGGATGACCGAGGCCAATCTGGCCCAGACCGCCGACGGGTTCCGGGCGCAAATACCGGCGGGACGGTTCGGCCATCCGGCGGAGGTCGCCTCGGTGATCCGCTTCCTGTGCGCGGCCGATTCATCCTATGTCACAGGACAGACGATCACGGTCGATGGCGGCATGACCAACGCCTGACGATCCAACCCGCAAAGGACTTTCCGCATGAAAATAGCGATTATCGGCGCCGGCGGCGTGGGCGGAGCCTTCGGCGCAGCGCTCGCCAAGGCCGGAGCGGACGTGTGGTTCCTGGCCCGCAGCGCACATCTGACAGCCATGCGCGAGAACGGACTGCGCATCGCCGGCGGGCGGGGCGAAACCCACGTAATTCCGACGCAGGCCACCGACGATCCCGCCGCGATCGGCCATGCCGATATCGTCCTGTTCTGCGTGAAGCTGTGGGACGTCGAGCGCGCGGGCGTCCACATCGAGCCCATCGTCGGACCAAACACCGCCGTGGTGACGTTACAAAACGGCATCGACGCGCATGAACGCCTGATCCCGATTCTCGGCGCGAACGCGGTCATGGGTGGCGTGGCGCAGATCAGCGCGACCATCGAGGCGCCGGGCCTGATCCGGCAGACCGGCGCATTCATGAAACTGACATTCGGCGAACTGTCCGGCCCCCGCCAGGCGCGCGGCGACGCCCTGCTGGCCTTGTGCCAGAAAGCCGGTTTCGACGCCGAACACAGCGGCAATATCCTCACCGACCTCTGGTTGAAATTCATCCTGTTGGCGACCAACAGCGCGATCACCGCCGCCGCGCGCCATCCGTTCGGCAAGCTGCGCGACGATCCCGACATCTGGCCGATGTTCGAATCCGGCACGCGAGAGGTCGTCGCGATCGCCAACGCCAAGGGCATTCCTCTGCCCGCCAACGTGGTCGAACGCTGCCTCGACATGACCCGCGGCATGCCCGCGGCGATGATGGCTTCGATGGCGCACGACCTGATCAAGGGCAACCGGATCGAGCTGCCGTGGCTGACCGGCAAAGTCGTCGCCATGGGCCGCGAACTGGGCGTGACGACGCCGACCCACGCGGTGCTGAACGCGATGTTGAAGCCGTTTACCGATGGGGCGAGCGCCTGAGAACATCGCGGCGCGAAGGCTCTCCGCGCCGTTTCCAACCCTCGGGCGCCGACCTGCAATCATTCGCCCATTGCATTCGGCCGCCGGAGCCGTGAATTTGCCGGCCGTAAGGAGCTTCGTTTCATGACACAGGCAAAAGTCTTCATCGACGGCGAGTCCGGCACCACGGGTCTTGGCATCCGCG
>JAYWAX010000467.1:0-3958 GCA_043782125.1 Acetobacteraceae bacterium
GCCCTGGGCGTTGGCGCGACCGGAACCGGTGCGGCCGTGCGGGCGCCCCCGGGCGCGTCCAGCGCGCGCATGTCCACCGACACCTGGGCCTGGGCTCGCGATGTCAGGCAGACCAGGACGATCAATGAAGCGGCGATGGCACGCATGGAATTCAACCCCGGGTGAAATCTTGGCTTTTCGCGACGATGCGGCGGAAGGTGTCGCGACTTTGGCGTCGCGCCATTTGGCTGGCCACGGGCCCGGTCAGGCCGGCGCGGGCAAATGCCGGGATCGGAATAAGTCGCCACCATCGCTTTCCGCCTTCCCATCCGCCGTGGCCCGGACGGCCGGACCAGGCCGTGCAAGCCCAGTGGCCTGTCATGCCTCGTAACGCGACTCTCGAACGCGCCAAGCGGCCCGTCGAGCCATATTACAACGATATGGGGACGGAAGCCGCGTCAACAATCGCGTTCGCACGGCCTTTTTGTGACACAAACGTAAACGCCATCGGTGCGAACAAGCGGATCGGCGGAGATACTTCCTCGGCCTAACCCGGCGGCGTTAGCCCATGCAGCACCGCTTCCCGCAGTTTCGCGTGCAAATGCGGATTGCCGGCGACGACATTGCCACTTTCGCGCGGGTCTTCGTCGCCCGTGCTGGTCGCGTAGCCCCCGGCTTCCCGCACCATCAGCAGCCCCGCCGACATGTCCCAGGTCTGGATGCCGAGTTCCCAGTACCCGTCGTACCGGCCAGCGGCAACCCAGGCGAGATCGAGCGCGGCGGCGCCGAAGCGGCGAATCCCGGCGACCTGGGGCATCAAGCCCACCATGGTGCGGCTGAAGGCGTTGCGGCGGGCGGCGGAAACCGCGCGAAACGGGACCCCGGTCGCGAACACCGCTTCCGACATTTCACGCCGTGCCGATACCCGCATCCGCCGATCGTTGACGTAAGCGCCGACGCCTTTTTCAGCCCAGAACATTTCGTCGTTGGCGGGCGAATAGATCAGCCCGGCCGCGAGTTCCGAGCTACCGTCCGGCAGGCGCCGTTCCAGCCCGATGCTGATGGCCCAATGCGGAATGCCGTGCAAAAAATTGGTCGTGCCGTCCAGCGGATCGACAACCCAGCGCCAGGACCAGTTGTCGGACCCCGACGCGCCGGACTCCTCCATCAGGAACGCATAGCCGGGCCGTGCCTTGTTCAGTTCTTCCTTCAGCGTCTGCTCGGCCCTGATATCGGCCTGGGAGACGAAGTCGGAAGGACCTTTTATCGAGACCTGCAACTGCTCGACCTCGGCGAAGTCGCGCAGCAGGCGCTTCGCCGCTTTCTGGGCGGCGTTGGCCATCACAGTGATGTGTGGGGAAAGGCGGAGGGCCATGATTCAGCCCTTGGCACGCTCCACGTAAGTGCCATCCTCCGTGCGTACGACGATCCGTTCGCCGGACTCGATGAACGGCGGTACCATGCACTTCACCCCGTTGGACAGCCTGGCGGGTTTATAGGAGGACGAGGCGGTCTGGCCTTTGACCACCGGGTCGGCTTCCAGCACTTCCAATGTCACGCTGGACGGCAGGCGGATGGCGACCGGATCGCCTTCCACGAGATCGACCGTCAGCACCATCTGGTCCTGCAGAAACGGCGCCGCGTCGCCCATCAGGCCGGACGGAACGTGCGCTTCCTCATAGGTTTCCGTGTCCATCAGAACCAGGTTCAACCCATCGGTGTAGGAGTAGGTGAATTCCTTTTCCTCGGTCGTCAGACGCTCGACCGTGTCGGCAGTGCGCCAGCGTTCGTTCGTCTTGTTGCCGGTCTTCAGGTTACGCATTTCCACCTGAATGAAGGCGCCGCCTTTTCCCGGGCTGATGATCTGCTGCTTCAGCACGGTCCAGCGGTTGCCATCGTGCTCGATCACCTGGCCCGCGCGAATCAGGTTCGCCTGCTGTTTCATGGGAGAGTCCGTTCGAAGAAGGGGGTCGAAGATGGGAGGAAGAATAACGATTGGGCGGGCTTCTAGACCCGGGGAGGGGCCGGGGGCAAGGACAGGCGCGAAAACACGCGCGTGGAAACCGTTTTCCAGCGGCTTCCCGCGCGCGACGGTCACCCCATGCGCGCGGTCCTGGAACAGCGAATGGGGCTGGAGGCGTTCCTGCAATGGAACACGAACCGGCGTTGAAATTCGAATTCAACGGGCTCAAGCCGGCCGGCAGGACCGGCGCGCGCTTCTAACACGGCACGGGGTACGGCTACCGCAGCGCCGCGGCGATCGGCACCGCGAGGCTTTGCGCCACGCAGGCGAACAATCGGCGCGCGACCTGAACCTGTTCGGCGGGCTCGCGCGCCTGAAGGTTCAGTGTCCCGTCCTTGCTCCATCGTAACATCATGTCGTGCCGGGGCAAAAACGGGATATGGCTGTCGGCGGCAGCCCGGCGCAGACGGTCGCGATAAGGTCCGATCAGCGCCATGCGGGTCGGCGATGGGACGTACGTCGTGTCCAGCAGGATCAGATCGGCGCCGGCGCGGCGCGCGGCCTCGATCCCGGCGGCGACCGCGGCGCGAAATTCCTCGGGGTCCAGGCGCAGTGCCACGTCGCGTCCGCCGGGCGCCCAGATCACCAAACGGGCACCCGTCTTTTCGATCAGGCCGGCGAGTTTCGGCGGGACGTCCAACGCGGTGCTGTTCGATACGGCGTCATTCACCACCGTGACGATCGCGGGCGACAAGGCAGCGGCGAGGCTGGTTTCGAGGACGGCGGGGTACGTTGCGCTCCGGGCGGCCGCATCGTCGCCCGCCGTATGGGCGCCGCCAAGCGTCAGAACGACCAGTGTTTTGTCGCGCTCGATGGCCAGGCGCGCGATGGGGAGCGAAATATGCCGCAGTGCCAGCTCGTCCGGGGGGGCGCAGGACATATCGGCCCGCGCCGGACGGGGCATCCATAGTGAAAGACAAATGGTCGCGAAGACGGCGGCGCGTATCATGATTTTCATCGCGCGACGATCGCGGAAATCTGGTGTCCGATTGGTCCGCCCCCCGCCAAAGTGCGGCGGCGGTGACTGAAGAACCGTTCTTCCTCGGTCAGCGTGTCGATGCCGGTCACCGCGATACCGCCGATGCCGGCCGCCAGCAGCCTGGCGCCGCAATACGCCGCGAGGTCGAATTGCCAGCGCTCCGGTCGTTTACCATCGGCGAAGAAGCGCGAGTCGGCGGGATCGCGGGCCAGCACCTCGTCGCGAAGATCGGCGGCGACCTCGTACGACGCCTGGCCGATGCAGGGGCCGACGGCGGCCACGATGCGCTCCCGTTTGGCGCCAAGCGCGATCATCGCGTCGATCGTGGCTTCCAGCACCCCGGCGACGGCGCCGCGCCAGCCCGCATGCGCGGCCCCGGCGATCCGCGCGTCCGGATCGGCGAATAACACCGGCGCGCAATCGGCCGTAATCACGCCAAGCGCCACCCCTGAGCGGCCCGTGACCATCGCGTCCGCACGCGGGCCCGCCCCGGCCACCCACGGGGTTTCGACATGCACGACCTCGATGCCATGCACCTGCGTGCAACCAACCAGGCCGTCTCGGCGCACGTTCAGCGCATCCGCGACGAGGCCTCGGTTTTCCGTCACCGCGTCGCGGTCGTCCGGGCTGGAAAGGCTACAGTTCAGGCTGGCGAACGGGCCGGTGGAAACGCCGCCGCGGCGGGTGAAGAACCCGTGCGGGAAGGGCAACAGATCGACACGCAGTGATTCGGCCATGGGGTTCCTCGCGGCGGTCCAGCCTCTTCGCGCGGCGGTTTCTGTCCGTCAACCGGTGGCTGACCCGGCCTGCGTGTCCGAGGGTGCCGTTGCCCGCCGCATGCCCGAGGGATCGCGTACCGATCCGTTCGGTTCCAGATACGCCGGACCGATCGGCACTTTGCCGTGCCCGCCCGGGATATCCAGGACATAGGTTGGCCAGGCGAGGCCCGTCACCCGTCCCCGCAGCGCCGCGAGCAG
>JAYWAX010000468.1:0-3958 GCA_043782125.1 Acetobacteraceae bacterium
CCTCGGGGCGGGTGAGCGAGCCCGCCGCATCTGGAACAGACCGCGCCCAAAGGCAAGCGCGCGCGTGGGATCGGTCCAACGCCCCGAGCCCCCCTCACGGCCAGCGCCGTGCCCGCGCGGGCCGGCGCGCGCCGGTTGGGGTGGCGAAATCGCCGCACCCAAATAGGCCGGCGCGCCTCAGCGCCGGTCGTCGTCGCGGCGGCGATGATTGCCCGTTGTCGAACCACTGTTTTGCGCTGGGCGTTGCGCCGTGTTTTGCGGCGCGGTGTGCTGAGGTGCCGCCACGCTGGGCGGCGGCGCGGCCGGACGAAATACCGGCGCGCTGAACTGCGGTGCCGCCACACTGGGCTGCGGCGCGGCCAGGCGGTATGCCGGCGCGACGGACTGGCGGTATACCGGCGCCGCGGGCTGGTAGCCGCCTTGATATCCGCCGTAATATGGAGGCGTTTGCGCTGGCCGCGCATAACCGCCGCCGTAAGGCCGGTAACCGCCCCCTTGGGGTTGGCGGGTTTCAAGGTGCCGATGCAACCCGTCCGGCGCCCGCTGGAACCGGCGGTAACGATCGTAATATCCCCAGTATCCGCCATAATAGACCAATGGCTGGCGCACGCCCTCCACCACATAGGTCGGAGAACCGCTATTATAGCTGTATCCCGGGTATGAATAATCGCCCCCATAGCCAGCGTAGCCACTGTTGCCACTGTTGCCACTGTAACCACCGTAACCACCGTAACCACCGTAGCCACCGTCGGGCGGCACGACGCAGCCTGCCAAAGGCAGCATCAAAGCCACGATCGCGAAACCGAGACGCATCGTCCTTACTCCTGTGCGACAAAACCGATCCATCGAAACCACCAATTAGGGAGCGATCCTGGCGTTATGATGGCAAGGCGCGCCGCACGGCGCCGGGCCGCGAAAATTGCGGAGGCACGCCGAGGCTCCGGATCGCGCGCGCCTATCGATCCCCTCTCGATCCGGGGCGGAATTCCGCTAAACCGGTCCCGAACGCATTCCCCGAGGATACAACCCATGCCAGTGAAAAACATCCGTGGCGTCGACGTCGTGTACGAAGTCCTTGGCGGCGCCGGCCCCTGGGTCACCGTCACCCCGGGCGGCCGCCGCGGCCTGGCGGGCGAACGGACCCTGGCCACGTATCTCGCCGAAGCCGGCTTTCGCGTGCTGATCCACGATCGGCGCAACATGGGCGCCTCCGGCATTGCATTTCCCGGCACCAACGAAAGTCGCGAACAAGCCGAGGACCTTCTCGCGCTGCTGAAAGAACTCGGCGCCGGCCCAGCGTATGTTGCGGGATCGTCTTCTGGCGCGCGGATGTCGATTTTGCTGGCGCAACACCATCCCGAAGCGGTGAAGGCGCTGCTGCTGTGGCGCGTCACCGGCGGCCCCTACGCCGCGCAACGGCTCGCGTTCAATTACTACGAGCAATATATCGACGCCGTCGCGACGGGCGGGATCGAGGCCGCGATCGCCACGGATCATTTCGCCGCGATGGTGAAGGCGAACCCGGTCAACGGCGAAACGCTCCGCCAGATGGGCGCCGAAGCGTTCCTCGCGGCCATGCGGCGTTGGCTGGGCGGTTTCCGCGCGGATTGCGATTACCCCGTCGCAGGCATCAGCCCGGAAAACATGCGGACCATAACGCTGCCGTCGATCGTCATTCCCGGCAACGACAAGGTCCATCCCCCCGGCCCCGGCCAGGCGGCACACCGTCTGCTGCCCAACAGCGTCTACGACGAGGTCCTCACGCAGCAGGTCGATGCCGACGTGGACTTCGCCGGATGGGAAAAAGCCACCGGCACCCTGGCCGCGCGATTCATCGATTTTTTGCGCGCACAAGAGAAACGCTGAACCGGCCCACGCGTCCTGGCGAGAGCCCATGGCGGGCGGCGACGCGTGGCGTGGGCTGGGGCGGGACGGCGGACGGCGGACGGCGGACGGCGGACGGCGGACGGCAGGCCGGGACGCAGCTTACAACAACAAGCAACGTCCCGGCGCGGTTATTTACAGTTCGCGCCAACCTGAACGTCGTTGAATCGCTCGTCGCCCGACGGCTGATACCCTTCCATGTTCAAGATACAGCCCGGTTTATAGGCATAAATCGTGGCCCGCGTGATGATCGGAAAGTTCGACACCTGCTCCGATATCTCGCGCGACAACGCCCGTATGGTCTCCAGCCGCCCAGGATCTTTCGACGACATGCGCCGCGCCTGTTCCAGCAACGCATCGATCTTCGGACTGGCCGCGCCGCCCGGATTGACGCTTCCGCCGGTCCCCGCGATCGCATAGAGCCCGTCCACTGCGTCGCCGCGCCCGCCGTTGCGCCCCATCATGATGTCGCCCCGTGGCGGCGTCGCCCGCGCGAATTGGGTGTATTGGGATACGTCGATCACGTCGAACTTCCACCTGACGCCGACTTCCGCCAGCATCCCCTGCAAAGCTTCGGATATTTGCCGGTATTCCGTGGTATTCAGCAATAATTGCGTGATTTCCAGACCGTTCGGGTATCCGGCCTCCTTCAGCAAGGCGCGCGCTTTCGCCTGATCGAAGGGATAACGGCTGTCCAGCTCCTTGATGTAATACGGAGAATTCGACGCCCATAACTGTTGAGTCGCCTTCGCGCTACCGAAACCCATGGCTTCCGCCAGGGCTTCCCGATCGATCGCGTGCATGATCGCCTGCCGGACCCGCACATCGTTCAGGCCGGGACGGGCGATATTGATATAAATATCCCAAAGCGCCGACTTCTCGATAATTTGCACCGCCAGACCCTGAGACTTTGCCTCTGAAATCTGCCGAGGTTCGATCAGGGCTATCGTCGCCTGACCGGAACGGACCGCATTGAAACGTGCACGGGAATCCGGAACATAGTGGTTTTCGAACACAGCCGGGCGGCCCGCGATGCCGCGCCAATACCGGTCGTACCGGGTCATGACGGTTTTCACGTTGCTTTCGAAGTTTTTCACCTGAAATGGGCCCGCGCCGACACCCTTCATCGTCGCGCCCACCGCGCCATCGGCGAACGCCGCCGGACTGACCATCATGCCCGCATTGATCGCCAGGCGATATTCGATCTGTCCACTGGGCTGCTTCAACTTCAGCCGGACCGTATAGGGATCGAGTATTTCGATCGCCGCGATCAGGCGCAGTATTTCCGCGACGGTGTTGCTCGCGCGCCCGCCCAGACCGATGTTGCGTTCGAAATTGCGCTTCACCGCTTCCGCGTCGAACACCGCGCCGTCGTGAAATGTCACGCCACGGCGCAGGTTCAGGGTCAATTCCGTCAGGTCCGCGTTCATGGACCAGGATTCCGCGAGGCCCGGCGTCAGATTTCCCGCCTGATCGAAACGGACGATCGTGTCGTAAATCGCCAGCAGCGATTCATGCGAATAGGAGCTGGCATTCTGCGGATCGGCCGGATCGAGCGTCATATTGCCCGACGAATCGAAATAAATCAGGCTTGCATTGGGATTGGGCACCGGTTCCGCTGCCCGGACCGGCGCCACGGCGGCCGAAATAAGCACGATCCCGGCGAGGAATCGCACTGCCATCCTGGACCAGACATGCCGGTACCGCATCGTTTATCTCCCTGTTCGCGTCCCTTGTATTCAAGGCGACGAGCGTGACGGCAATCAGGATGTGCCGGGAGTCGTCCCGGTGTCCAGGGGACCGGCATACGACACCCCGGCGCGCCGCGCGGAGGCCGTTGACGAAAGGCGCCACCGCGCGCGTCCGCCAGGCGGCGCCCGGAAATCGCCGTTACCCGTTCGATCCCCCGGGCAATCGCTTGCAGGTGGCCGCGTGCCTTACTCGGTCATGGCACGGCTCGACCGGGCCATCCGAACCGGCGCCGGCGGCGCCGTTCGCGAAGAAAGCGCCGCGTGGAACCATTCGGTGCCTTCGTTCCCGAGGTGTTGCCGCTCCGTATCGCCCGGTCGAGCCG
>JAYWAX010000469.1:0-10899 GCA_043782125.1 Acetobacteraceae bacterium
TTTGTCCGCACAATATAAGACTGGATGCAAAGCGCCAGTTGCCCGCTGGCGGGATCGACGTATTGCGGTTGCAGCCAGGGCAGGTTCTCGTCCAGGATCTCGCGTTGCAAGGTCGGGAAGAAGGTCATCGGGTCGAACAACGGCCCTTCCGATTCGATGACGCGGTGGACGGTCAGGTCGCCGACGGCGAATGTCGTACTCATGATGGGCGTTCCTCGGGTTCGTGCGTTGGGGCGATGCTGCCACGTCTCACCGGGGCGCGAAACCCTCGCGTCTCACCGGGCCGCGAAACCCATTGCATCGGGACGGCGTTCCGGCGAGCATCCTCGCGGATGGCGGAACGCGCCATACCGTCAGGGAGGGAAGATCATGCTGAATCGCCGAGCGCTGCTTGCCGCACCTATGTTGTTCGCGCCCGCCATTCTCCGCCACGCGCAGGCCGCGCAGGCTCCGGGTGTCACCGCCACGTCGATCAAGGTCGGCAATACCATGCCCTATAGCGGGCCGGCGTCGGGCTACGCGGCGATCGGCAAGGCGGAGGCGGCGTATTTCCGCATGTTGAACGAACAAGGCGGGATCAACGGACGGAAAATCGATTTCATCACGCTCGACGATCAGGCGAGCCCGCCGAAGACCGTCGAACAGGTCCGCCGTCTGGTGGAACAAGAAGAAGTCGCGCTGCTGTTCAACACCCTTGGCACGGCGTCGAACACGGCGGTGGTGAAATATCTTAATCAGAAGAAGGTGCCGCATCTGTTCCTTGCCACCGGTGCGGATAAATGGGGCGATTTCAAGGAGCATCCCTGGACGATCGGCTGGCAGCCGAGTTACCGTGTGGAAGCCCAGATATACGCGAAATACATTCAACGTGAAAAGCCGGGCGGAAAGATCGGAATCATTTATCAGAACGACGATTTCGGCAAAGATTATATCGCGGGCATCCGCGATACGATCGGCGACGCGGCGATGAAGAACGTGCTCACCGTATCCTTTGAACTGACCGACGCCACTGTGGATTCGCAGTTGCTGACATTGAAAAGCGCGGGGGTCGATGTGCTGGTCAACGCCGCTTCCACAAAATTCGCGGCGATGATCATTGGCAAGGTCTTCGATCTCGCCTGGAAACCGCTGCACATGATGAGCAACGTTTCCGTGTCCGTCGGCGCGGTCATGGTGCCCTCTGGGCCGGAGCGCGGGATCGGGATTGTCAGTTCCTCCTATGGCAAGGACCCAACCGATCCGGCCTGGGAAAAAGATCAGGGCATGTTGGAATGGCGCGCCTTCATGGCAAAATATTTGCCGGACGGCGATCTGAAGGACAGCGGCAACTCGTATGGCTGGGGCCTGAGTCAGACGCTGACGCATGTGCTGAAAGCCTGTGGCGACGACCTGTCGCGGGACAACATCATGCGTCAGGCGACCAGCCTGGACCGGTTGCCCAACCCGGTGCTGCTGCCCGGAATCACGCAAAGCACCAGTCCGGTCAATTACCGTCCGCTGCGCCAGTTGCAGATGATGCGCTGGAACGGAAAAAGTTGGGATCGGTTTGGCGAGATTATCGAAGGTGCGAACGTCTGACGGATCGCGTGAACGAAAACGCTTGACAGTTCTTGCTTTGTTCTTTATCGATGGTGTCACGGCGAGGGCCGCTCGTATGGCTGTCGCCGAGGGTCATGTGCGGGGTGAGCCACCCGCGTCTTTTCCCCGAACCGGGATCGTGGGCGCGGGTGGCTTTATCTCTACCCGCCGGCATCTCTGGCCGCCGGCGCCTCTTGCAAACGACGCGCGAACGTGAAAACTCTTGCCTTTGAAATCCGCGCCCTGAGCCGCGGATGGTGGAGGGACCCGATGAAGGCGCTGACCCAGCAACAGGCGGATTCCTTTCGCGAGAACGGCTTCCTTTATCCGCTCCCTGGCCTGACGCCGGAAGAAGTCGCGGAATGCCGCGCCGGGCTTGACCGGCTGGAAACAGAACTCGGTTGCGCCGTGGCCGACGCCGACGTGAAATGGCGGTCTCAGGGGCATGCGCATTCGCCTTGGCTCGATAAGTTGGTCCGCCATCCCAGGATCCTTGACGCCATTGAAGACGTGATTGGTCCCGACATTCTGGTCTGGACCAGCACCTTTTTCATCAAAGAAGCGGGCTCCCAGACCTATGCCGCGTGGCACCAGGATGGCGGGTATTTCGGGCTCGAACCCAAAGTCTCCGTCTGCGCCTGGGTTGCGCTGACCGACGCCTCGCGGCAGGCCGGGTGCATGGAGCAATTATCCGTGCACGGCAAACCCCGGCTTTACCAGCATTCGCCCATGGGTCTGCCGAACAGCATCAATCGCGCGGGCCAGACGATTATCGAGGATTTCGATCAGGCGAACCCGGCCGCGATGGCGCTGGAGGCGGGGTCTTTCTCGCTCCACCACGAACTCGCGATCCATCGTTCCGCGCCCAACGGGGCATCGCACCGCCGTATCGGGGTGGGGCTGAATTTCATGCCGCCGCATGTCCGGATCGATGGTCCCGTGCGTTGCAAGGCGATGCTGGTGCGTGGCGAGGACAAGTATGGGCACTTCGACCTGTACGATCCGCCCAGTGTGGAACGCGACGCCACGGCGCTGGCGATGCACCAGGAGGTCAGCGACCGGTACCGGGAGAATTACCGGCACCAGGTGACACGGCATGAGGCCTATTTCGCCGCTGCGAAATAGGTTTGGCGGGCCCGCGTCCGTCCAGGCCCAACCCGGCATTCTCGGCAGCTTTCGCGAACGGAACGGATGCCCCGTACGGCAGACCGCCGTTGATCGCACGATCGGGCCAAGCCGGGTCTCGATCGCCCTGTGACGGATCGCCCAAGGGTCCGGCCTGGGCGCAACACCTCCGCGCGCCCAGATTGCGGCTCAGCCTGCGTCCAGCGCGCGGTTCAAACCGTCTTCGACGCGATCGTGCCCACCAGATCGCCGACGCATTTCAGCGCATCGAGTTCCCGCGTGGTGAACCGGATTTTCCAGTGCTCCTCGCTCGCCATGATGATTTCGATTTGCTTGAACGAATCCCAGCCCTGCACATCCTTCGCGTTCAGCGCCGCAGTCAGGGCCATGTCGTCGCGCAGGAACACGTCGTTGAAGATGGTCGTCAGGTCGGCGTAAATCTCGGCTTCGGTCGCCATTTGGGTCAGCCCTCGGTCACATGGATGAAAGTTTCGGCCGGCCGGTAAGTGGCCAGGTCGAGCACCGCGCGGCTGCCGCCGGAAGGGTCGGTTTCCATCGCGGTAAAGCCCAGTTTCGCATAGTGATCCTTCACCATGCCGTTCTTTTTTGTCGGAATATACACACCGATCAGCCGCCGCGCGCCCAACTTTACCGCCTCCTGAGCGATCAAATTCAGCGTCGCCGGCTCCACCTGACGGCCCAGTACGCGGCAACTCATCAACCAAATGTCGATCAGCACGTCTTTATTCGCCTGCATCCGTCCAACGGCGATCGCGATCACGCCATTGTCGCCGAAGCGGTCGAGCAAGCGAAGTTGCAGCCCGAAGGCATCGGGGTCGGCCATGACGGCGATCGCGTCGTCGTCGGTGTAACGCCGCGTTGTCAGGTTGAACTGGTTGGATTTGGCAATGAGTTGCACGATGCGTTGCAGCCCGACACGATCGAAATGCTTCCAGATCAGTTGCATTTCCAGCCCGCGCAGATAGGCCGGCAGATCGGTGACAGAGGATTTCAACGCGTCGCGCGCCTTGTTGCCCTGATACTGGCTGGTGCGTTCGCGGTCCTCGTCGGTAATCGAAAGTCCTTCGAAATACCCGGCGTCGGACAATGCGATAGGATAGGCGGTGGGATCGTCGCCCACTTCGGGCACCGCGACCATCGGCAGTTCCTGGCGCACCAGGTTCCGCTCGAACGGATTGTCGTCGATGAAGACCAGGGAATCGAGGCCGATGTTCAGCTCTTGCGCGATCGCGCGGATATTGCCGGCTTTGTCCGACCAGTTGGCGACGAAGCTGGAAATATCGCCGCGGCGCAGGACCATGTCCGGATGTTTCTCGAACGGTTCCAGCGCGTTGGCCTCGTCGTTCTTCGAACAGACGGCGAGGATCACGCCGCGGCGGCTCAGTTCGCGGGCGTAAGTTTGGAAGGCGGCATAGGCCTCGCCAAGGGGAGAGCCTTGACCGAGTTCGATGCCTTCCATGCCGTCGTCGCCGATGGTGCCGCCCCAGACGGTGTTGTCCAGGTCCAGAACCAGACATTTGAAGGAGCGGCCCAGTTTGGCGGCGATCCAGCGTCCGACGAGTTCGCCATACATCGGCGCGGCGGCGTGGTTGACCTCTTGTTTGGCACGATGCCACAGGCCGGCATCGTGCCAGGCGCGCAGTCCGTCGCGCGCGGCGCGGTCATCGGTGGCCAGGATATCGACGCCTTCCTCCTCGGCCATGATTCGCAGGCGTGTGTTCAGGCGCGCGAGAAACGCGGCGCGGGACCCGGCGGCGCGATGTTCGTTGTTGCCCATGACGGGCAAATGCACCGGCAAGGCGGCCTGTTGCAGCAACGGGCAGCGAAGTTTTTCGCGAACAAGACGCCAGGTGGCGCGGATACGCGCGCAGACCTCGTTCAACGTGGCATCGGCGGTTTCGGTGTCCATGGCGGCGGTGACGCCCGCTGTCAGGTCGTAAGCGTCCAGCGCCAGCATCGCCATGGTTGGTTTGAACGCGTGCAGCGTTGAATTGGGGTCCAATAATTCCTGCCAGTATTGGCCGAAATCGTTCTCGTACGTGTCGATCCAGATGCCACGGCGAACGCCAGCGACGCGGATGGCGGGCAGCAGATGGGTGAGGGTGCTGGAGCCCAGAATGGCGAGGCGGACGGGTTTGGCGGTCAGGCCGTCAGGTGGCGCGGACAGCAGGCGGTGGATTTGTTCGTCCAGCGCGTTGGTCAGCACGAAGTTGATGCGGGCGTTGGCGAGCGCGACGGCCTCGTCCCAGACCGCGGTGGATCCCTTGCCCATTCCCCGCAGGCGCGCGCGCCAGTCCGGCAGTTCGGGCAGCCAGTGCAGGTCCGTCATCGCAAGCCCTCCGATCGTCGCGCCGCGTGTTTGTCATGCCCCCGGCGCGGACGGCAACGTTTCGTGCCGCGCCAGCCCATGGCCTGAACGTGGCGGGCGGCGCGCCCTTCCGCGCGGTGATAGCGCCGATCGGGTCCTGTTTTCCAGTGGGATGAGCGGGTTTGGCGGCGCAATCGGGCGAAGGGAGTTAAGCACCTGGGCGCTGCGCGGTGCAGACCCGACAAGGGCTCGCCTTTGGAAACCCGGGGTTCGGTAAGTGGGTCAGGGAGAACCTACTCGGATGTTGAAACGTCTCTAATGGCCTTTCCTGACCCACCCGCCAAAACCGATCGCGGTCCAGGATGGATTAGAAGGGCAAGTGCGCCGGAGAAACCGGCAAAGGGAGAGGGCGAGAATCCCTTACGATGAACGGTAAAGCGAAACCCCATCGGCCCCGGGTCATGCGTGTCACGCCGCGAGGCGTGGCGCGAAGCGTTGACAGGGGTGCGGGCGGGCCAGGTCGTAACAGAACTCGTCCGGGATGCGGCTCTGTCTGCCCGGAGGAAGGCAACACGGCGGCGCGCGTTATCGCGAGCGCGCCGCCGGTCTCGCGTGGCCGTAGACCCTGGCACATCGGCGAAACCGTTTGTCCGGGAGCCGGGAGATCTCATGGCTGGCCGTCTGAGACAGGACGGTCCGCATCGGGAAGGCTGGAAAGCCGAAGCCGGTGACGCACGGCGATGAGAAGTCAGACCTTGCGATGATAACTTTAAAGCTGGCGAACAAATCCGGGCAACCGGATGCGGCACGGATGGAGCCAAGACCTTGCCCCTGCGAAGGCGGGGGCTGAGCGGTTCCTGACGGATATGCGGACGCGTCTGGCGGACTTCGCGCTGACGCGACAGCGCGCTGACCGTTTGATGCAGCATCGATCCGCCTCGCGGCTCGATCCGGGGCAGACGCGGCGGATCGCGTTCCGACGCCATGCGGGGAAGAACCGGACAGCACGCGGTCCCGGCAAACCGGAAACGTTCGGCTTTTTTGGTTTCACCCATACTTGCGGGCGAACCCGGCGGGGAGGATTCCAACTATGGCGGAAATTTCGCAGCGACCGGGTGCGCGCCAGATTGCCGTCGATCGAGGAGGACCTACGACGAAGGATGCATGAGTCAGTCGATGCGCAGGGGGCGTGGCTGCGGCGGAACGCGATGGGCTTCAATGCTTATCGCGCGGTTCCGGTCAACGCGGCAGCGCTCTGGGACTTTCGATTTAATGTCGCCGGCATATGGCGGCGCACGCTTCTCGCGCGCAGCCAGAAAGCGAAAATGATGCGGCAACGAATGGACGTACTGCGAGATCGATGGCTTCCAGAGCCGCACATTACACATCCGTGGCCCGACAAACGCTTCGCCGTCAAACACCCTGGATGGGAGCCGTATGCGGGAATTCCGCCCGTACGGATCTGTGCGGTGGGCGCGTGGCGACACGCGTCCCGACCGCGATTGCCCTCCTGGGGTCTGGGCAAAGCCCCATAGGCACTCAGGTGACGGAGGCATCGGCACCGCCTCAACCCGGGCCGAGTTGCCGCCGGTACATCGCGAACATCAGTTCCCAGTCGCGGTTGGCCGCTTGCTTGTGGTGAATGTCGCGATCCGGCAGCGCATAGCCATGCACCGCGCCTGCGTGAATTTCGCGACGATAGCGCACCGGGCATTGCGCCAGCAGCGCATCGAGTTCGAGAATCATCGGCAACGATGCGTAGGCATCGGTTTCCGCGAAGCCGCAATAGAATTCTCCCCGCAGCCGGTCCGCGACCAAATGCGGCGAGTCCGGGCGGTCCGAAATCAGGCTCGTCGGGTGCAGACCCGCGGAGGCACGGAACCGGTCCGGAAACGCCGCCGCCACGGTCATGACATGACGCCCGCCCATGCAATATCCGGCGGAGCCCATCGCGCCCGGTTTCACGGTCTCGTCTTTGTCGAAATAATCCAGCAGCGCGCCGGTGTCCGCGGCGACCATGGTGTCGGACAGGCGCGACAATGGCGCGGCGACACGCTGGCGATCGGCCTCGGGCAACGCGTGCAAGGAGATCATGCGGTTGTTGGCGTCGCGGAATTCATGGCGGACACGGCCCAGTCGGTCATAGAGGGCGGGGACGGCGCAATAATATCCAACGGTGGCGATGCGGCGCGCGATGTCGTATAACTCTTCGCGGATGCCCCAGACGTCCATGTAAAGAACGATGGCGGCGAAGGGGCCGTCTTGCTCGGGATGCACGATGAAGGTTTCCATCGAACCGTCCAATGTGGCGACAGCGGCGATGCGTTCGCGCATACGTGTTTTCCTTTCGTGGTTCGGCCCAAATCGCGGCCTTTATGCCATCGCGGGAACCGTCCCGCCATGACCGGGCCGGACGATCGGCTGACTCAGGGCCTCGCGCTGCATCGCCAAGGGCGGCTGGAAGCGGCGGCGGCGTTGTATCGCGCCGTGCTGGCGGAACAGCCCGAAAATTTCGAAGCCCTGCACCTTCTGGGCACCGCCGCGTTGCAAACGCGCCAAACCGGGCAAGGCGTCGCATTGTTACGAAAAGCCATCGCTGTCGCACCCGGGGCGGCGCCTGCCCATGTCACTTTGGGCAATGGTTTGCGCGATCTGGGACAGGCGGCGCAGGCGTTGGAATGTTTCGATACCGCCCTGGCCCTTGACCCCGGGGACGCGCGCGCCTGGTACAATCGCGGCAACACGCTCATGGATTTGCGCCGCGTCACAGAAGCGGCCGCGTGTTACGAAAAAGCCGAGACCCTCAGCCCCAACAACGCCGATGCCGCGAACGGACTGGGCAATTCCCTATCGACTCTCAACCGCCACCAAGAGGCGATCGAGGCGTTCGATCGCGCGATCGCATCGCGGCCGGATTTCGCCGCGGCATGGTACAACCGCGGCAATTCCTTTTTGGAACTGAAACAATACCAACACGCACTGGACAGCCACACGCGCGCTGCCACCCTCCAACCTGAGCTCGCGCAGGCGCATGACGGGCGCGGGAACGCGTTGTGGGAACTGAAACGGCCGGCGGAGGCGCTGAATTGCTATAACCGGGCAATCGCGCTCGATCCCGATTTCGCCGATGCATACGCCAACCGCGCCAACGCGTTGCGCGATCTCGACCGCCCTGAGGAGGCGTTGGCGAGCTGCGACCGTGCCATCGCCTTGCGGCCAGAGCACGCGTCGTCGCACCATAATCGGGGCAACGCGTTAATGGACCTGAAACGGCCGGCGGAGGCGTTGGACTGTTACGACAAGGCAGTCGCACTGCGGCGCGATTACGCGCGGGCCTGGTTCAACCGGGGCAACGCTTTGGTGGCCCTTGGCCGTCCCGGTGGCGCGGCCGATAGTTTCCAGGGGGCGATCGCGGCGGGCGCGGACAACGTGGACTCGCGCAACAATCGCGGAAACGCGCTGTTGGAAACGAATCGCGGCGAGGAAGCCTTGGCGAATTTCGACACCGCGATCGAAATGCAGCCCGGTTACGCGCCCGCCTGGTGCAATCGTGGTAACGCGCTGATGGCGATGATGCGGCTGGACGACGCGGCCGCGAGTTTTCGCGAGGCGCTGGCGCTCGATCCCGATTACATCGACGCGCATTGGAACCAAAGCCTTTTGCTGTTGCTGACGGGCGACCTCGCGGCGGGGTGGCGCGGGTACGAGTGGCGAAAAAAACTGAAGGAACCGGTGGGTGCCGGTGCTTTCGACAAGCCGCTGTGGACGGGACAGGCGATCGCGGGGAAGACGTTGTTTCTGTGGTGGGAACAAGGGTTGGGCGATACGATCCAGTTCTGCCGCTACGCGGCGATGGCGGCGCACAGGGGCGCGCGGGTCGTCATGGAGGTGCAGCCGCCATTGACCGGCCTGCTGCGCCGGTTCGACCCGGCGATCGAAACGATTGTGCCGGGCACGCCACGGCCGGACTTCGACTTTCATTGTCCGCTTATGAGTCTGCCATTGGCATTCGGCACCACGCTGGAAACAATTCCGGCACCGGCGCGCTATCTGACGGCCGACCGGGACCGCGTGGCCTACTGGGCTTCGCGTCTCGGTCCACCCGGACGGAAACCGCGGGTCGGCATTGTCTGGAGCGGCAGCGCCGCGCATCTGAACGACCATAATCGGTCCCTTCCGCTGGCCGTCTGCGCACCGTTATTCGCGGTGGACGCGGAATGGATTTGTTTGCAGCAGGACATCCGGGCTACCGATCGCGCAGGCCTGGAACAAAGCGGCGGACCGATGTTTCTCGGCCAGGATTTGAAGGATTTCGACGATACTGCGGCATTGATCGAATGCCTCGATCTGGTGGTGACAGTCGATACGTCCGTGGCGCATCTGGCGGGCGCGTTGGGAAAGCCGGTGTGGATCTTGGCTGCGTTCAGCCCGGATTGGCGTTGGTTACAGGCTCGCGACGACAGCCCCTGGTATCCGAGCGCGAAATTGTTCCGCCAGACCCAGGCAGGCGATTGGGCGCTGGCGATCGCCGCGGTCAAGGCGGCCTTGCGCGCGCGTCTGCCCGCAAATCCTGCGGTGCGCGACGTGACCCTGCAACGCGCGCTGGCGGCGCACCAGCGCGGTGCGCTGCCGGATGCCATCGGTTTATACAGGGCGGTGCTGGACGACTGGCCGGACCATTTCGACGCGCTGCATCTGCTTGGGGTCGCGCTGTTGCAGGCGCGCGAAACGGCGGAGGGCGCGGTCTGGATCGAGAAAGCCCTGCGGATAAATCCCGGCGCTGCCGCGGCGCATGCCAGTCTTGGGAACGGGTTACGCGATTTGAACCGGCTGGCGGAATCGCTCGCGCATTTCGATACTGCCGTGGCGCTGGCACCGGACAGCGCCGGGGCACATTATAATCGCGGCAACACGCTTTACGATCTGCGCCGTCTCGACGAAGCGCTCGCGAGTTACGATCGCGCCATCGCCATCAATCCGCCCAACCCCGAGGCCTTCAGCGCGCGTGGCAATGCGCTATGGGATCTGGGCCGGCATGAGGAGGCGTTTGCCGGTTTCGAAAAAGCAATCGAACTGCGCCCGGATTTCGCGGCCGCGCATTGGAACAAATCTCTTTGTCTGCTGAAAATCGGGCGTTTCGCGGAAGGTTGGCCGCTGTACGAAGCGCGTCATGGAACCGGGCAGCAGACGGTGCAACGTGCGATCGCGCAGCCGCGATGGAATGGCGAGGATATCGCCGGGAAGACGGTTTTCGTTCATTGGGAACAGGGGTTTGGCGATACGATACAGTTCTGCCGCTACGCGCGCCTGCTGGCGGGGCGCGGGGCGCGGGTGGTGCTGGAAGTACAGCCGCCGTTGCGCGGCTTGATCCGGGGCAGCCTGCCAGAGATCGAAACGATCGCCGCAGGCGAAACGCCGCCGCCGTTCGATTTGCACGTTCCGTTGCTGAGTTTGCCTCTGGCGATGGGCACGACGATGGCAACAATCCCAGCCTCACCGGGGTATTTGCGGGCGGATGCGGGTCTTTCGCGGCAATGGGCGGAACGCTTGCGGCCCAGTACCAGGCGGCGGATTGGGATCGTCTGGCGCGGGAATACGGCGCACGGTCATAATTATATTCGTTCGATGGGGCTGGCCGATTGTTTGCCGTTGTTCCGGGCGGACGCGGATTTTTTCTGTCTCCAGAATGACATGACCGAGGAAGATCGGGCGTTGCTCGCGCGCAGCAACGGGCCGGTATATTTTGGCGCGGAACTGCGCGATTTCGCGGATACAGCGGCGTTGATCGCGGCGATGGACCTGGTGGTTTCGATCGATACCAGTGTCGCGCATTTGGCGGGGGCGATGGGGAAGCCGGTGTGGATTTT